>JAHYIS010000033.1 GCA_019429385.1 ANME-2 cluster archaeon
GGAGTCATTATTGTCACAAAGGATGTTGCTGAAAAAGTGATTGATTTCTTAAAAGAGTATAACGCGGAGTATTATATTAGGGATATAATTTTGTTGGATGAGGATGAGGTTTTTTTAAGCAAATTTGGGCCGATCTAATAATATTGTCCCAAGGCCGTTTTTTTCCCGATTTGGCTAATAATATCAATAAAAACTGGCTGTTGCTAACTAAAATGTTGAGCCATGCAAAAAAAAAACGTATTGTCTGGACGAGTTACAGGATATCCAGGCTCATATCCAGCCAGTGAGAGGAATGAATAAGCGAACCCATTGAGACCACAGACACTCCGGTACTGGCATATTCGTTGATATTACCAGGATTGATACCACCTGACGCTTCCAGTATTAATCCTTCCCGGAGTGTTGCATCCTCGAGGGTCCGGATGCACTGCTGTATCTCACCGGGCAGCATGTTATCAAACATAATAATATCGGCACCGGCCTTTGCCGCAGCCAGCATTTCATCAGCGCTTGTTACCTCTACCTCTATCTTTTTGGTGAAACTGGCCTCTTTCCTGGCAGCCCGGATAGCATTTTCAATACCCATTATGGCGATGTGGTTATCCTTTATCATCACCGCATCGGAAAGGTTGAACCTGTGCGTATCCCCGCCGCCCAGCCTGACCGCTTTTTTCTCGAACATACGGAAACCCGGTGTGGTCTTTCGGGTACATGCGACCCTTACTCCACCGGCATCGGCCACGCAGCGGGCGGTCACTGTGGCAATCCCGCTCATCCTGCACAGGAAATTCAGGCTTAACCGCTCAGCCCTCAATACATCAGGGGCCATACCCCATACATCCGCAACCACATCCCCCGGATTGATAGCATCCCCGTCATCAAAACCCGATTCGAATTCCAATCCGAAGTAATCAATTACCTGCCTGCACTCTTCCAGTCCGGCAATTACTCCTTTTTCATTGGTGATTATCCTGGCATGCACCCATACCTCAGGTACAATGGAGCATGAAGTATCATCATCTCCCACATCTTCATGGATGAAGCGTTCCAGTTCAGTAATCAGCAATCTTTAACCACCTGAATTATTGTATGTTCCTATGAGGTTTAACGGATTTATCAGTATCGTCAATTTGCCGTTATCGTCAATCTGCCGATATTGTCAATTTGCCGTTATTGTCAATTCACTTTTTTCATCAATTCACCGTTGTAGTGATTCACCATGCCAGTGTTGGTATCTCTACCCTACTCCCCAGTTCCTGCCTGAACAGTTCAGGATGTTCAGTATGTACCGGATATACCATTTTTGGTGATATCTCCCTGATTATCTGGAATATCTCATCCCGGCTGCAGTGTCCAGATGCATGGGCCTGGTGGAATTCCAGCCCGAAGCAATCCATCCAGTTGTGTTTGACCTCGTCCTCGATGTCGTCTTCCTGGAACGGTTCGCTCTGGCTGTGTATGAACAGGCTGCCAGGTTTTGGCCTGATGTCTATCAGTTCGGCAAAATGGATAAAATCCATCTGCATGATAAGGTCGCCCTGGTGTTTGTTGATATACCTGGCATCAACACTCTGGTCAAGGTCAATGAACTCCTTCTCCCATTTGTTATATTTGTTCATAGTACGTGAGTAGATGAGCATGTTCTCATCGGTGAGGGGGTCAGGTACTTCGATCCCGGGGTCGTCAACCAGCGTACGCAGCAGGTGTGCTGTTTTGGTGGATACCACGAATATACGCCCTGTATCTACAGCCAGCTTATGGAAGGTCTTCATACGGTCCACATCCCGCCCGTAAAAACAGGTGAATGCCAGCCGGTCTGTATCGTCAAGCAATTTCCTGCTGTAATCGTACACTCGCTTTTCAGTGAAGTTCTTCCTGTTCTCTTCGGGTGCTACTCTGGTACCTTCACATATCATGACATCCGGTGTTGCAGCGGCAGCCTGCTCCACAAAATCCCTGGTAAGGTGACTATGGGTTCCGTGCAGGCGCAGGTCTCCTGTATATACCAGGGTACCGCTACCGGTATGAACAATATAACCGTATGCTGCGGGAGTGGAATGGTCAACATGGACCGGTATCACTTCCATATCGTCCACCTTAATGACATCTCCGGTCCTGAACGTGTGGTAATCATGTTCTCCGAATCCGGTTGTTCCGGTGGTTTCCCATGAGTCCAGGATACGCCGCGTTGTTTCTCCCATGTACACTGGTATTTCGGGGTCGAGATATCCCAGGTGTGCAAGGTGGTCGTAATGCACGTGTGAGATGAACACACCCTGGTATTCGGGTTCAATATAGGGCAGGTCGGTATGCTCAAGAGCTTCTGATGAATACAGTCCCGATATTTTCGGCATCAGGTTCAGAGCAAAATGGTCTTTGAGACCGAACCGGTCCCTGGCACCCAGCCAACCCGCAAAATACTGCTCTCCATAACTGAAGCTTTGACCAAAATCCAGGAATATCCTGGTATCTCCATCCCCGACCATGAACTTGTTACCGCCAATGGTCCCAACGCCGCCGTAGAACTTTATCTCCATGCAATCATGTCCTCTCTCTCGTTATTGAATATTAAAAAAAGGCGGTCCGATGATGACCAGTAATTCCTTGAAATCTGACAGGATATGGTCTGGTCCGGCCGCTTCGATATCTCCAGGTGTATCCTTGGTACCATAGGCTGCCAGTGCAGTCACCATACCTGCCGCCTTGGCACCTATGATATCCCGCTCCACACTATCACCTACGAACAGTACCTCCTGTGGCTCAAGTTGCAGCTGCTTGAGTGCATACCCGAACGGAAGCCCACCTCGTTTTGGTGCACCGCTGTCATCCCTGGTGATCACGTGGTCAAAGAAATGCTGCAGCCTCACAGCACACAGCCGCTGCCAGCCTTTAAGCCTTGGAGCATCGGTAACAATGCCTATGACCAGGCCGTGTTTGATGAGTTTGATAAGGGTCGGGACCACATTGGGGTACGGTTCAAGGAACGAAGGTTTGGTGCGCAGGTACGCGTTCACACCTGCTGCAAGGATACGTTCGTCAACCTGGCCGAACCTGCGTTTCAGGAATTCACTGAACGCATTGTCAGATTCGATACCCACTTCCCAGTAGGTCTGGAATATGCTCTCAAATGCCTCTTTGGGGTCCATATCCAGTCCCTGGTCTATCATGGCACGTATGGCCATGTTCACTGCCATGCGTTTCATTTCTGAGAAGTCCAGCAGCGTATTATCCAGGTCGAACATGACAGCCTTGATTGACATAGTGAATAATGGTATATTGGCAGGCATAAATAGATATTGATAAGGGGTATGGATACTCTGTTTTAATTGAGGATGTTGGTAATGAGTATTATTAAGACGTATTGATACGAGGCGTTGATTAAAGATATAAACTATTAATGATAAATTATATAGTATACATAAATATACGGGGGACAGGGACATGAGAATAGCATGGGCAATTACCGGAGCAGGACATTTCATTCATGATAGTTTTGAAGTTTTCAGGAAACTGAAAATAGAACATTCGAACCTCAAAGTATCGATTTTCATATCCAGGGCAGGTGAAGAGGTGCTAAAGATGTACGGGCTCCTCGATTCAATAAAGGATGTCGCCCCGGGCGGATACATGGAAGAGATATTCCTGGAAAAGGACCAGGGTTACAGTTATCCCAAAGTCGGCCGGTTCCTGGTTGGTAAATATGATTACCTGTTCGTGACACCTGCCACGTCCAATACTGTGGCAAAGATTGCCAATGGTATTGCTGATACCCTTGTTACCAATGCCGTTACCCAGGCAGTAAAAGGGAGTGTACCGGTATATGTGGTGCCGGTGGATATAGCCGGTGTGATACGTTCAGAGCTCCCCTATGGAATTGACCGGGAGGTATGCGTGAAATGTGAGGTATGCCCTCCCAGGGATAACTGCTCCCACCATGCGATAACCGCTGAACCACAGATAGACCTGTTACTGTGCGAAGGTTGTGGTACCTGTATCGGACTGTGCCAGTACGGTGCGATAAAGGGCGGTGAGGTGGAACTCAGGGTCAGGGACCTGGACTACAGGAACGTCCAGATTTTAAGGGGACTTGACGAGATCACGGTGTTAGAGAGCCCATATGACATCCTTGATATCATGGAGAAAGCCCGGCAATTTATGCACAGGTAAATACTGTCACATACATCAGGAAGTTCAATAGGAATTACCATGCTTTTTGAGATACTGGTATTTATCATTGCACTTATTATTCTGGTGTATTCAAGCGATACATTTACAGAAAACGCTTCCAGACTGGCCCGGTCTTATGGAGTTTCACATTTTTTTATAGGGATCACTATTGTGGGCATAGGGACATCCCTGCCAGAGATAATGGTAACAGATTATGCTTCATATACAGGAGATTTCGGCATTGTGCTGGGTAATGTTATCGGGTCCAATATCACAAACATTGCATTTGTCCTTGGCACGGCTTTTTTCATCAGGAATACCGTCATTTCTAACAGTCACATTTTCAGGGACTCGTTCATCCACCTGCTTATGCTGGCTTTCGGGATCACCACCATCCTGACAGGAAACCGCATAACCTGGGTGGAAGGCGTGATTTTGTGTGCTGCGTATATTGTATACATTCTGTATTCATTGAAGTCCCACACAAAACCAAAAAATGATAATGATAAAACCCGGTTTGATAAAAACGCAGTGCTTTATACCCTGTTGAGCCTGGGGGGTGTTCTGCTGGGAAGTAAATTGCTGGTCGATTCGGCAATTGTGATAGCAGGCGAACTGGGAATTTCAAGTGCTGTAATTGGCCTTACCGTAATAGCCCTGGGCACGTCCATTCCTGAACTTGCGGTATCAATGTCAGCGGCCAGGCGGGGATTCACCATGTTGATACTGGGCAATATCGTAGGCTCCAATGTTACTAATCTGATGCTGGCAATGGGTACCGCTTCTATGATACGTGAAGTGGTTGTGGATGAGCCCGCTCTCTTCAGGTTCAACATCGCATACATGATGCTGTTGTCACTTATCTTAATGGTGATCATCAGGAAAAGAAAGATATCCCGTATGTGGGGAATTCTGTACCTGGCAATGTATGCATTTTTTATCGGCTATACCTATGTCATCTGAAGGTAGCGAAAGAAAAAGTTGACCGTTAACGCAATTACTGTCCCTGCTCCTGCCATGCGTAGAGAATGAAGCACCATGTTCTGTTTCATTATCCGCCCCCAGTATATGCCCAGTATTGCAAGGGCTGCAATACTTATACCCATGGACACTTCGAGCTGCCGGCTGTCAAGGAACATGAAGGGCAATACGGGAATTATTGACCCGACAAAACAGGAAACGGTGTGAATGGAGGAATGTGCCCTGATCTTCTTTTTGGCAAGCTGTTCGATTTTTGTATTGTCAAGGCTTCTCATGAGTGGTTTCTCAAGCCTGGAGAGTTTGCCCAGTTCGGTGTCACCCACGGTAATAAATGAACCAACACCATTTGCCAGGGAAAGAGCTAAGCCGCCTGCCAAAGCTGCATAGATGATAAAGGTAGTATTTTCAGATACAGATGCTCCTGTGACCACGCCCAGGATTGCAAGTATCCCACTGGTACATCCCAGGACTATATATCTGCTGCGTTCTATTTTTTCGTCCATTTGATATACGGGTGTTATATTGGATATGTACAATAAATCTATGCCTGTTGGAACGATTTAGAGTATGATCCAGGGAACAACGTAATAATGAATATTCTGTGAATATCTGACCATGACCGGAACAAAATTCAAGATATACCAAAACCTGTTTATTTCAGTATATGCCAGCATTGATGCCGGATTGGTAAGGACCCGGACTACCGGACTGGCTGCGCCTGTTCTCAATCATTTTTTCGATGATATGTTACGGATTTTTGACGGACAGGTCCCGGTCAGGGTTACTGATGATACCCTCTCGATTTCTACCTGGATGCCGCCTATTCCTTCCCCGGCGTATAACAGGCTGGTACGCAGCCAGGTAAAGCACATACTGGCAAGTACCCTGTGGAAACTGGGCATACCTGCATCCACGAACCCGGAACAGGTGACCATCTCCATCACAGAAGAGTGTCCGAACCGCTGCATCCACTGCGCCCTGCCTGATACCAGGCACAAGACAAGTCTTTCCATTCCGGCCATCAAGGATATCATTGACCAGTCTGTGGACATGGGGGCTACCCAGATCATTTTTGACGGCGGCGAACCAATGGTATACGCGGGACTGGAAGAACTGGTGGCCCACGTACCGGATGGTGCTATCTCCACGGTGTTCACTTCAGGTTCGGGACTGACACGGGAAAAGGCCCAGGCACTCTATGATGCAGGATTGCATGCCGTCAATATAAGTCTTGACAGCCCCGGAATGGGCGAACATGATCGGATACGGGGGCGTGAGGGCGTGTTCAGTGAGGCCGTGGCAGGCATTGGTCACTGTCTGGATGCGGGGCTGCTCGTGGATATATATGTGGTGGCTGCACCCCATAATATTTATGACCTTGATGGGTTCTACGACCTGGCAGAATCGGCTGGAGTACACGAACTTTCCTTCTATGAAATTGTACCCACAGGCAGGTGGATCGACCGGGAAAAGGAAATACTCTCACCCGAACATCACCGGCTGCTGGACGAGTTCGTGGAACGCAGACATGGCGGTCCATTACGGGTGTTCTCCATTCCCCATGTTATGAAAACCACCGGTTGTTTTGCAGGCCGGCGCTGGCTGCACGTGACCCCACAGGGTAATGTCCAGCCCTGTGCCTGTATCCCGGTACCCTACGGGAACATTCATGAAGAGCCGCTCAAGGACATCTGGCGTCGTATCCAGAAAACCGGGATATACCGTTCCCGGGATTGTTTAATGCGGGATGATACCTTCAGGGCAGGGCATATCAGGACTGGCGATTGAGCGGCAGAGCAATCTTTATGAGCACAGCCACTGTTGATGAGCCAAATGATATTTGAGAAAATATATACCGTCCCTACTGCTGAAGAACTCCTTGACAAAGCCTTCCGCCGTGCCAACCGTGCCCGAAAAGGCAAGACTGTAAAGAGTGAGTCTTCACGTCGCCGGGCTGATGAGTCCATGCTGCTGACTGCCACAAATATCCTGTCAGATAACCTGCACAATGTGGTGAGGCAGTTCCCCAGTTTTGACAATATCCCTGAGTTCTACCGCGAACTGGCAGACATACTGGTAGGGGTGGATCTATTGAAGACCAATATTGCATCAGTGCAATGGGCAGGCGATAAGATACACGAGATAGGTCGGATTTCTGTTGGAAACATGCGGCACAGCAGTGACTCGTCAACGATTCGTAAAGCAGCCTATGGCAGGATATCTTCTATCGTAAATGATGTGGATACCAACCTCAGGTTGCTCAATGATGCCAGGAATAAATTGCGCAAACTCCCGGCCATCGGTGTTGAGCCCACCATTGTTATCGCCGGCTACCCCAATGTGGGAAAATCCAGTTTCGTTGCCCTTGTATCCAGCGCAACCCCGGAGGTGGCATCATATCCCTTCACTACCAAAGGGCTGGCTGTGGGACATTTCCAGGCGGGGAATGTCAGGTGCCAGATAGTGGATACGCCCGGTCTGCTGGACAGGCCGCTGGGAGAGCGCAATGAGATAGAACTCCAGGCAATTTCAGCCTTGAAACATCTGGGTGATGTACTGCTGTTCATTGTTGACCCATCGGGTACGTGCGGGTATGAACCGGATGACCAGATGAGGCTGCTGGAAGAGGTACGGGAGCATATTGAGATGCCGGTACTGGTAGCAGCCAATAAAGCCGACCTGCTGAAAGAGGCACCTGGGAGTGGATTTGATATGATTATGTCCACGCTGACAGGCGAAGGTGTGGATAAGGTTATGGAGCGGATGGTTTCGATGATCGATATGGAGAAATATATTTCTGAATTATATGAAGAAGTAGAATCCTGAATTATTCCTTTTCAGACAAAATCCTATTTATCTGATAAAATCATTGAACCATAGATGTCTTACCAGGAATATCTCGCTGCCAGGGAAACGGTAACTACTATCGGTCAACCAGTAATCACCGTTATTCTCATGGTATCCCTGCTGCTGGGTGCAGTCTCCCTGTATCACATGGTCACAAGGGACACAAGTGCGTATCGGTTATCAGCCCAGTTGAGGAAAACAAGTGCGGTGATGCTGGTCATCGGATTCATGATCATTGCATGGTTCCACCTGCGCATCTACCAGACCATTGAACTGGTCTATCCGCAGGAACTGGCGAATTATATGGCTGTCAATATGGGTGTCAGTGCTACTTCACTGAGATTTGCCGTTCCTCTCTGGATAGAAACAGAAAAGATCTATTTCTGGACCCTATGCTTATCCATATTCCTGACCGTTACCAATGTCAGGTATGATTTTTCCAGAACGAACATGACCGCGCTGTTCTCATCAAGCCTGAATATCATGCTTTCAATCTTCATGGTGCTCAGTTACCTCTCAAATCCGTTCAAGGAACCCCTGCCTGGCCTGCATTCCGAGATAACAGGCTGGTACCAGGCTGCTGGTACGGGCGACCCCAACATATTGTATGGAGCCCTGTACCAGTTGTATTTCCGTATCATATATTTCTACAATTCAGAGTACATGTGGACCCATCCACCCATGCTCTTTATCGCCTATGCATCCCTCGTTGTCACTTTCGTGGGCTGCGTGTTCATGCTGTTCCGGCGTGAGAAGATATTTGACCGCATCTCATATAACCATGCAAAGGTCGGGTACCTGTTGCTGACCGTGGGCATGCTCATAGGCTACCCCTGGGCCATTGTGGCATGGGAGGGAAAGGACTGGTGGTGGGACCCGAAGATAAACGGCAGTATCATGATGTGGGTACTGTACAGCGCGTACCTGCACAGCAGGATATATTTAAAGCGGCGCAACATGTGGCGGGCCACTGCCATACTGGGCATTATCTGTTTCCTGTCACTTGTGTTTACGTACCTGCTGACCTATATCGCACCAGGTATTCACGCCATATCGCAATGAGGAGGGAGTAAAAGATGACACTGAAACTGAAGATGAAGCCCAGGACCTATGATTTCTCCATGATGCTCCTCACTACAGCGGTCCTGGCAATAATCGGGCTGGTGTGCCTGTACGGTATAGGCTATTACACATACACAACCGAGACAACACCCGGGTGGACCGAAACTCCCCTGTACGGGGATTATATCGACAGCATGAACCAGTATATCTACCCGTTCGTTGTGCTGCTGCTGGTAGTACTGGGACTGTGCATTCCTAAACGGATAGTCCCCCGCCAGTCACTCCTGGCATCGGGAACCGGTATCCTGGCTGTTACTCTTTTGATCGCACTGGTGACCGATATTGGCTCAAGCCTGGCATTCCTGCTGGCAGTTTCCATAGTGGTACAGACGGCGGTCATGGTGTTGACCATGCTGGGCCGAAGCGGGCTTACCTACGAGCGGGAAGGCTATTTCGTGCAGACCGGGTCATCCATGCTGCATCTTGGGACCGTGGTGTTTGTACTGGATTTTGTGAGCTTTCGTACAAGTGACCTTCACCTGAGCATTTTCTGGGTGGCTACGATATTGATTACTGTGGGTACGGTGCTTTCGTTCTATCCTGGCGAGGCGGGGCGTGTGGCCAGGTTACTGCGGCCGGGTAACGGGAGTTCCTGAACTGCTGTACCAAAATGCATCCTTTCGTTTTGCCTCGTTGCTGAAATTCGAATATGATATATAATATCCTGTACATACCAATAATAGGGCAAGATATGGACAGGATATTGACGTACGGGGGCAGGACCTATGAACCGACTATTCGCATGCTGTCTGATATAGCGCATGTCCTGCTGGATGCCAGGATACTTGAAGAAAGCGACCGCGAACTCTATTACATGTACCGGGACCTGGCACTGAGCCGGAGCGACCGGGAAACCATATTAGAACATGAACTGCGCTACGACATAACTGTCATCCCGCCGGCCATGATAGGCAGGGAGTATGTCAAGACATTGGGGCATTACCACCCTCCGGCACCTGGAACCGATCATTCATATCCTGAAGTGTATGAGGTACTGAGCGGGGAATGCCACTACCTGCTGCAAAAGCATGAAGGTGAGGCCATAGTTGATGTGGTTATGATCAGGGCATCTGCCGGGGATAAGGTGATCATACCCCCGGACTACGGGCATGTTACCATCAATGCCTGCAATAAGGAATTGAAGATGGCAAACTGGGTGTCCAGGGACTTTTCTTCGGTCTATGAGCCGTATGTTGAATGGCATGGTGCGGCTTACTATCTCACTGTGGCTGGACTTTTGGTGAACCCCAATTACGGGGAGGTGCCTGAAGTGAGAGAGGTCGAACCCGGGAGTTTCAGCGAGGTTGGGCTGGTCAGGGGTAAGGAGATGTACGGGCTGGTGCGTGATATCAGGAAGCTTGATTTCTTGAACAGACCGCAGGATTTCGGATGGTTGTTCGAGAAAGTGCTCATTTAGAGATATGAAAAATGAATTACTTTTAAAAGTATTTGAGTTTGGGGATAATCTTCTGGGTTATAGTGGATTATTCTACAGCATTTAACCGAAATTTCCAGGTTTGGTTGAGCTGTATGCCTGAGATATGGTTGTTTTATATTGGATATCCTTTGGTATTTGCGCATTTGATCTATAAGAAAATGTGGGATGCAAGAAAGATATTCTATTCAATGCTTATTGCTGTTTTCGTTGTTGAGGTGGTATTATCGCATAATGCCCTGCTCTATACCTATCCCATCATGCTGGTAATGATACCGATTGCGGTGTGCATCTACGGATTCATTACTTTTGCTCCTGAATAGATCATTGAAAAACGGGTAATTGAAAATAAGAATAAAGCGATTCTGTTCGCTTTGGTCTGGATTATTGTTTCGATTTTGAGTTTTACTACAAGGATTAATTCAGCGTAGACCGAAAAATGTTAAAAATTTTCACGTTTTAAATAAATAAATATTTCGTTTCGGGATAGCTGGATTATTTAGAATCCATCCAACCCCGGAAAGAACAAAAAAAGAAGACACACTATTAATCTTCTTATATTTTATCAAATATTGCGGCTTTTTCCTTCCCAAGTAAACCTGTCACTCTTGATTTGCAGAAGTCCACAACTTCATCCTCGGATTTTGAATCCAGTATTTTGGCACTTGCCGGACCAAACAAATCCTCCATTATTTTTGTGCAGGCATCTTTTTTCGACATTTCAATCATCTTTCCAAAATACTAATGTATTTCAAAGTGTCAGCTATCTTCCTGGGTCCATATGCAATTAGTATCATACCAATCAATACCAGTACTTCAAAAATTAATTCGATAGATGCTTTAAATCCCATCAATTCAGATACTGCCATGAGGATAAAACCTGCTGCAAAGAAGGCGAAGCCGATCTTTATAAATTTAAACCCCTTGCCAACAGTTCCACCAATTTCTTTAGTAGAGGTTACAAGCACTATTAATCCTATAACGCCTATCGTTGCAACTATTATTTCAGGTAAAGCGTCCATAATTCGCCTTTATCACCATTTTCTTCAGCAGCCATTACAGTATTTGAAAACATCAATACTGACATACATACAATCAAAATTATGGACATCAATTTCTTATTCATTTTTTATATACCTCTAAACTATAAATTAAGGTTGTTATAAATACAATCATTCTAATTATTATACTTTTTCACCAATTAAGTTCAAATAATTATGCAATAATTCAGGCCATCGTAAAATCATTAAATATATTTTAAAGGATAAACATTCTAATGATATCTGTGATTGGACATGAATGTCATAGACCTTACCGATGAGCACACACCTTTGTACTTGCTGTGCCTTGAAGACTGGTCTGATGAAATAAAAGAGGCCGGCACCCGCAAAGAAGCCTGGTGTGGAAGGATGAAAGAGAGAGGCTTCAGGGTAAAACTTGCCCTGGATGATGCCGGTGAAGTGGGCGGAATGATCCAGTACGGCCCCATTGAACACTCATTCGTGGACGGGACAGGCCTGTATTTCATATACTGTATCTGGGTACATGGAAATAAAGAGGGGAGGGGGAATTTCCAGAAAAAAGGGATGGGCAAGGCACTGATAAAGGCTGCAGAGGATGAGGCAAGGGACCGGGGGGCACAGGGCATGGCTGCATGGGGCATGTTCCTGCCGTTCTGGATGAAAGCGTCATGGTTCAGGAAGCAGGGCTATTCAAAAGCAGACAGGATGGGTATTTCAGTGCTGTTATGGAAACCTTTTACCGATTCTGCCCAACCCCCACGATGGATAAGGCAAAAGAAGAAGCCTGGAACGGTACCGGGAAAGGTAACGGTAACAGTTTTCGTAAACGGCTGGTGCCAGGCGCTGAACATGGTCTTTGAAAGGGCAAAGCGGGCGGCAGCAGAATTCGGGGATGTTGTGGTGTTCAGGGAGATCGATACGACAGACAGGGCCGTGTTCATGGAATGGGGCATATCGGATGCGCTTTTCATTGATGGGAAGGAGGTCCGGATAGGTCCGCCGCCTCCTTACGAGAAGATTTACAAGCTGATCTCAAAGAGGGTAAGGAAACTCTGAGAGAATTTTTTAGGTATTGTCTTCTCGGGATCATAATACCAACTGGTGGTTCGACATTCCAGACTGACAGGTAACCATATATGCTATGAGGATTAGATTTTACTTGGGGTTTCATTATGAATATTCGCTCCTTTTCGTTATTCATCGTTCTTACACTATTACTTCTTGTCAGCAGTCCGGCCAGTGCTGTTCTTGATTATAAGGATAAAGAAATTGTCGGTGCAGATACGGTCATTGATGACGACCTGTTGATATACGGGAATACCGTAGATATCAGGGGCACGGTGCTGGGTGATGTTACGGTCTGCGGTGGGTCTGTCCTGATATCGGGTAATGTCACGGGCGATGTCATGGCCTGTGGAGGTCAAGTGACCATACGCGGTACCGTAGGAGATGATGTCAGGATCGGCGCCGGTGAAGTGGTAATAGAAGGAAACGTGGGTGACGACGTATTTATCGGTGCAGGCTCTGTAGTAGTTTCCGAGGGGGCATATATCGGTGGAGATATGTTCTTTGGTTCCGGCCGGATGGAAGCCTGGGGTGAGGTTGCCGGAAATATTGAAGGCGGTGCTGGTGAAGTTACCCTTGCCGGGCCGGTTGGCGGCAATGTGGACCTGGATGTGGGTACTATCAATGTTCTCTCCACAGCCCGTATTAATGGCACTCTTGAGTACACGAGCCAGAAACAGGTGACCTTTCCATCAGGTACGGTAATTCAGGACGTGGTTTTTACTGAAAAAGAACCTCATAACAGGTCTGCTTTATCCCTGGCCTTTTCAAGCTTTATCGGTTGGCTCGTTCGCCTTGTCCACCTTTTAATCATTGCATTACTGGTCCTTGTCCTGCTGCCTGACCATGTTGAAGCAGTAGCCGGGAATATTCCGAAGAATCCAGTATTGAACCTTGCTGTTGGCTTTGCGCTGGTCATTATCGGGTTTGTTGCGTCAGTGGTGTTTATGGTAACAGTGATCGGTATTCCCATTGGATTGATAGTGTTATTTGCAACAATATTTGCCCTGTATGCCGCCAGGTTGTATTTCGGGCTGTGGCTGGGCAGGCGTATCTATTCACAGCTTGGCAAGGAATCCAGACCCTGGATGGATATGGTGCTGGGGGTGCTGGTACTGAGCATCCTGACCAGCCTTCCGTGGGTTGGTGGGTTGGTCTACCTGGTGGTGACTTTTATTGTTATCGGGGTGATGTTTAGCACGATGAGGGGGGAGGCTAAGGGTTAGGGGATGGTGGTGGGGTGGAACTTGGGAACTGCGGAGTCACCGGTATACACCGCACAATCTACCAGTCCTATGTTCCCCACATTAACATTACTCCATACCTAAGTAAGTCCCTATCTTATAATTCATAAACCTGGGCGAAATTTCAATATCAGTTCGCCCAGGTAATCCTCCAATATTTCCTAAATCCTCGCCAGGTTCAGCTCATCTCCCTCACAAGCCTGGCAATCTCATCACCCACATCAGAAGTACCGCTCCTGCCGCCCATATCCTTAGTAAGCACTTTAGCCTCCCTGATATCCCGTCCGATGGCAGCCACAATAGCATCAGCAGCCTGCTTTTCGCCCATCTGGTTCACCATCATGGCCCCGGCCCAGATAGTTGCGATCGGGTTGGCCCGGTTCATGCCCTTATACTTGGGCGCGCTGCCATGGATCGGCTCGAACATGCTCGTACCCTCGGGGTTGATATTGCCACCCGGGGCCAGTCCCAGCCCGCCCTGGACCATGGCGCCCAGGTCAGTGATGATATCACCGAACATGTTGGGCGTCACCACAACGTCAAAGAACTCGGGGTTCTTCACGAACCACATGGTAACCGCATCCACGAAATTGAAATCCGTGGCCACATCAGGATATCCGGCAGCAATGGACTCGAACTCCTCGCGCCAGAACCCGTAGATGTCAGAGAGCACATTGGCCTTATCCACGGACGACACGTGCTTCTTACTCTTCACAGCCAGCTCAAAAGCATACTTAATGACCCGCCGGGTGCCCTCCTTGCTGATCATGCCGATCTGGTAGCCGATCTCCTCGCTATCGGTCTCGATATCCAGCCCGAACCGTGCATTGTACAGGCTGCGCGCCACGTTCAGCACGGCCTTGCTCTCGCCCTTTTTGGCCCTGCCGCCAATACCAATGTAGAAGTCCTCGGTATTCTCGCGCACCACCGTGAAGTCGATATCTGCGGGCGTCTTGTCCTTTATCGGACACCACACGCCTTCAAGCAGCTTGATAGGCCGCAGGTTGATATACTGGTCAAAGTAGAACCGCGCAGCCAGCAGCACGCCCTTCTCAAGTACGCCAGGCGCCACCCTGGGGTCGCCGATACTGCCCAGGTAAATATTCTTGTACGTGTTCAGTTCCTTGAGGGTATCCTCTGATATCAGTTCTCCGGTCTCAAGGTAATGGTCTGCACCGTTTGGATACTCTATCCATTCCACGTCAAATCCATAGACTTCACCGGCCGCATCAATGACCTTCCGGCCTTCGGCAATGATCTCGGGACCGATACCGTCCCCTGCAATAACCGGTACTGTATACTGGCTCATGCGCTCACCTGCTCCCTGGTATATTCGATAAGTCCGCCGGCATCCACGATACCGCGCAGGAAATCAGGCATTCCCGTAGCCTGGTACGTCTCGTTCTGGGTCCTGTTCGTAATGACGCCTGTAGCAATATCCACATCAAGTTCATCCCCTTCCCGGATGCGATCCGTTTCCTGGCATTCCAGAAGCGGCAAACCTATATTGATGGAGTTCCTGAAAAAGATGCGGGCAAAGCTCTTTGCAATGATGCATTTCACCTTTGCACCTTTCAGTGCCAGAGGTGCATGTTCCCGGCTTGAGCCGCATCCGAAATTGGTTCCTCCGATGATTATATCGCCCGGCCTGACCTCGCCTGCGAACTCGGGTCGTACACCCTCAAAGGCATGCTTTGCCAGTTCTTCGGGTGTGTTAATAGTAAGATACCTGCCAGGTATGACAGCATCAGTATCAATATCGTTTCCAAATTTCCAGACATTTCCCTTCATTGTATTATCCTCGGTAAATTGAGCCTATAATAACATCAAAACAATATAGTATTTTGCTTAATCCGCAAATTGCTAAATTGGCATTTTGACATCGTGTCGCTTTAATACAGGTGCCCGTAGAACTGCAAATAATTCTTGACAGCCACTGCGGTCTGTTCAGGATAGTGCTGTGCCATGTAAGACACAAACCCCTGGCGGCTCCAGCATTTCTCTACCACGTCAAGCAGGTTGTGAATAACGATAAGGGACAGCTCGGAAGGGTTCCTTGGCATCTCGAACGATACACACAGGTCATCAGGCGTGAAAAAATCCCTCCTCACCCTGGGTGAGACCGACCCCATCAATATCCCTGCTTCGATCTCAATATATGCAGGTACCCCGTACCGTTCAAACCTGCCATCCCCAACCAGGGCCAGGTAACTTTCCTTTGAATAGCAGTGGAGTTCCAGGTAAATGGATGGCCTAAACGTCACAATGGCCTCACGGAGATGGGGCGCATATGTTGCATAGTAATCCCTGTCCAGCGTGCTCAGGTATTCATTATCAGAAACCTTTGGCATAATAATGAGGGTCCCGGTACCGGGCGGGGAAAGTTGTTCCAGTAAGGCGGATGTCGTTTCCCACTCATCACCGTGCAGTCCCGCAACAAACAGGCGTACCGGGTCTCCACTGCCAAAACGTTGGATCATATTACTTTTTTTGGTTCTCACTATCCTTAAGGCTTTTTTGCCATTCGATATAATTGCAATATGAACAGCCCATCTCCCATGGCCGTTTGCCTTTATTGATGATCTTGATATGGTTCATGTTGTGCTTCTCGCACACCTTATCAGTGACCACGATCTGCCCGCTTTTGGGCAGCGGCAGTGAAAAGTCACAATCAGGGTAACCGGTACATCCGATGAACCGCCCTCCCTTCTTCGACCGCCTGATAATAAGGTCGCTCTTGCACTTTTCACACGTGCCGATAATCTTATCTTCACGCATGCCCGTGCGCAGCTCTTCAGTAATCTTTTCACTGTTCTTGCTAAGGTCATCAAATACCGCGTTCAACATCACCCTGGACTCGTCAACCACTTCATTATCGGTCTTGGCACCCTCGCTTATCAGGTCCATTTCCCTCTCCAGTGTAGCGGTCATTTCAGGTTTTGTGATGGTATCGGCATATGTCTCCAACGTCCCTATCACTGCCATGGCAGTATTTGTGGGCTGCAGCGGGTTGCCATGCACGTATGCCCTGCTATAGAGTTTGGATATGATCTCGTGCCGGGTGGATTTGGTACCCAGTCCCAGCTCTTCCATTACCTTGATGAGCCTGCCCTGTCCGTACCTTCCCGGCGGCTGGGTTTCTTTATCAACCAATTTTTTATCAACGACCGCAAGTACCTGTCCCACGGTGAGGTCGGGCAGTATCATGTCTTCGGGGGTATTGTACGGATAATACCAGCGCCATCCTTCTTCCATCAGACTTGCACCCCTGGCCCTGAACTCTTCTCCTGATATATCGAACAATGCCTGCATGGTCTTCCATTTGGCCGGGGAGGCAAATGTGGCAAAGAACCGGCGGGCAACCAGTTCATATATCTTCCATTCATCGTCCTTGAGCTTGGACCGCTCGACAAAAGCAGCAGGTATAACCGGGGGATGGTCAGTGGTCTCTTTCTTACCCCGCGTGGGTGTTAATTCATTTTGACTCAACAATCTCTCCACGTAAGGCTTGAACACGCCTTTGCCCAGACTTTTGATAAGTGCCCTCAGGTCAATACTTGCCGGATAGACCGTATTATCTGTCCTGGGGTATGAAATGAAACCGTTCATGTACAGGCTCTCTGCAATCCTCATAGCATTCGATGCGGTAAAACCGATACTGCTGGCTGCCCTGATAAATTCGGTCGTATTGAATGGCATTGGTGGCTGGTCGACCCTTTCTTTCGAAGTAAGGTCAGTTACGCTGGCAGTTTCGCCCAGTTTGCCAAATATCCCTTTCGCTTCGTTCTCATCCCATATACGGCCAGCCTTGTGTTTTACCTCGAACTCGATCCCTTCGGACAGGGTAGCCAGTATCTCCCAGTACGGCCGGGATATATGCGCCAGTCGCTCACGTTCTTTATCTACAAGCAGTGCCAGGGTAGGGGTCTGGACCCGCCCTACGCTTAGGAACAGGTTACCCAGCCTGCCGGCAGTCGTGGAAATGTACCTGGTGAGCGCCGCACCCCATATCAGGTCAATGACCTGCCTGCTCTCGCCTGCAGCTGCCAGGTTGAAGTCTACCGGGCTGAGGGTTTGAAATGCATTGAGTATCTCTGATTTGGTAATGGTACTGTAATGAACGCGGTCTACCTGTATGTTCTTGTTGACCTTCTCGACAATGCGCAAGGCTTCCACGCCGATAAGTTCACCTTCCCGGTCAAAGTCAGTGGCAATGGTGACATGGTCTGCTTCTTTGCCAAGTTTGCGAAGAGCCGCAACTATCTTTGGCTGGGTGGAAGCTGTGATTATTTCGGCATTTATCAGTTCCCTGCTGTCAACTTTCTGCCAGTTATTATACTCTTTGGGAAAATCCACTGAAACGATGTGACCGCTAAGCCCCATCACCGTAGTACCGTCCCACTGGTATGTATCAACCCCGCTGACTCTCACCTGCTTGGGTTTCTTTGGGGCCAGGATTTCAGATATACGCTTTGCAGTGTTGTGTTTTTCTGTAATTATAAGATGCATCAATGTACTCCGTGTTTCACATATCCAGATTTAGTGTTGAAATAAATTACATGGATAAATAGGTTTTGTCGATTACAACCGCAAACAGAAAATAAACAATTAATTTATATTATGCATTATAAACATTGATTAAGTACTATTGGAGTAGTTGATATATGAAAACCATTACTTCCAGGCAGATGGATGCGCTGGATACCAACTGCGAATTTCTGGGACTGTCCCGGCTACAGTTAATGGAGAATGCAGGTTCGGCAATAGCTGCCGAAGTAATGAACCTTCCCACCAGGGAGAGGGTTTTGCTCGTGGCAGGCCGGGGCAACAATGGGGGAGATGCGTTCGTGGCAGCCCGGCACCTCACCGGTTATGAAGTTAAGATATTACTTCTGGGCAGGTCCGGTGATGTCAAAACACCTGAGGCTGCAAGGAACCTTTCCATCCTCAAGAGCACTGGTATACCTGTCATGGAAGTGACTGACGTATCAGGACTTGACCCTGCATATTTCTCAGATTGCGATGTGATAGTGGACGCTATTTTCGGTACTGGCATAAAGGGTCCCATCAGGGAACTGGAATCCACCGCCATTGACCTGATAAATGGGTCAGGTGCAAAAGTGGTCAGCGTTGACGTGCCATCCGGCATGGACCCTGATGGTGGAGAATTTGAAAAAGCGGTCAGGTCCGATGTAACGGTTACTTTCCACCTTCCCAAGCCGGGACTGCTTGAGAAGGTCGCCAAGGACTACATAAAAGAGATTGCAGTGGCAGATATCGGTATCCCGCCTGAAGCCGGTATCATAGTCGGGCCGGGTGACCTGAAACTGGTGACAGGCCGGCGTCCGGACAGCCATAAAGGGGAAGGGGGGCGGGTGCTGATCATCGGCGGGGGTGCATATACCGGTGCTCCAGCCCTGTCAGGAATGGCAGCGCTGCGGGCAGGTGCTGATATTGTGACCGTGGCAGCCCCGGAGAGCGTTGCCGGTATCGTGGCATCATTTTCTCCGAACCTGATTGTCAGGAAATTATCACAGGAACGCCTTCACAGACAGGACATACCTGTACTGGAAGAACTTATCCTATCCCATGACGTGGTGGTAATAGGTATGGGGCTGGGCAGGGACGACGAAACACTATCTGCTGTCAGGGAGATACTGCCGGTGTGCACCAGGGTTGTCGTGGATGCTGACGGGCTGGCCGCGCTCGAGACACCATTGAGCAGGTACGGCTGCGAGATGATAGTTACGCCTCATGCCGGGGAATTCAAAGCGCTTGGTGGTGCCGGTGTGCCCGGAGACCTTGACAGGCGCGTGGGTATGGTCAACAGGTTCGCAGCCGACAATGGCGCGGTTGTATTGCTCAAAGGGCCACAGGATATCATTTCTGACGGCCAGGGCGCCAGGGTCAACCGCACAGGCAATCCCGGCATGACCGTGGGCGGTACCGGGGATGTGCTGGCAGGTATTACCGGGGCATTATTTGCCAGGTATAGCGCTATGGAATCCGCAGCTGCAGCTGCATTCATCTGCGGACGGGCAGGTGATATAGTGTATGAGCAACTGGGAATTGGGTTGTTGGCCACCGATGTGATCGACAATATCCCTGCTGCCATGAAAATGTAAATGAGGTGAGGAATTGCGGGAAATACTTGTAGAACTGGAACGTAACAGGGTCAGGCTGGTAGTGCGCCATGGCGAAGATGAGACTGTGTTGAAATTGAACATGCAGGAGGCACAAACGATCTCTGATGACCTGGAAAAAGCACGGGAAGATTACCAGCAGCGTAAGCACGTCAGGATTGACTGAAAACATGGATGATACTTTTACGCATATACACGAAGGCAGGGCCAGGATGGTGGATGTTGGCGGCAAGCCCGAGTCTGCCAGGCGTGCGGTGGCATCGGGACACATACAGCTTAAAGCCACTACCATTCATGCCATTCGCAGCCGCACCATCGAAAAAGGGAACGTGCTGGCCACGGCCAGGATAGCGGCTGTGCAGGCTGTGAAACGCACCTGGGATACCATACCCATGTGCCACCAGATTCCTATTACCCATGTGGATGTGGAGTTCGATGTAAAGGATGACAGGGTGGAGGCTGTGGTGGAAGTCCGTTCTGTAGGGAAGACCGGGGTTGAGATGGAGGCGCTACACGGGGTATCGGTGGCGCTGCTTACGGTCTGGGATATGGTGAAGTCTGCTGAGAAGGATGAGACCGGGAACTATCCCGGGACTTTGATATCTGATATCAGGGTAGTGGAGAAGGTTAAGGAAGAGGTTTGAATAGTAATATTACGCACCTTTGACATCAGGGTTAACTTTTTATTTATGTAAATCGTGTAAACAATTATATGAATAATTCCGGAATTCTTTCCACGAATTACATTATTAAAACACTTTTCGACAAAGAACTGTATTACTTCACGATCCGCGACCTGGCAGCCATACTGAACATCCCTGTGAAAAAAGCCTATACCTGCATTTCCAGACTTGATGACAAAGGATTTATCAGGTCTATCGAAAAAGGCAAGTACCTCCTGCTTGGCTTCGAGCCCGAGCGTGTGCTGTCCAATCCATTTTTTATTGCATCCCGTATCGTTTATCCTTCCTACGTAAGTTACTGGAGTGCCCTGAACTTCTATGGCTTCACCGAGCAGGTTCCAGGTGTAACCTTTCTTGCGTCTACAAGAAAAAAGACAAAAGTGGAGTTCAATGGTTTCAGGTTCAGGTATGTACTGGTGAACCCGCGGAAGTTTTTCGGGTACAGGAAAGAAAGGATAGGGGACCTTGATTTTCTTATCGCCCAAGAGGAGAAAGCCATAATCGACAGTCTTGATCTTCCAGACAATGCCGGTGGAGTATCAGAGGTCGCCAAAGCGGTCTATAATGCTAAGGACAGTATCGAACTTGACAAGCTTTTCAGGTTTGCCATTGATATGAGGAACAGGAGCCTATGTTCAAGATTGGGATACCTGCTTGAAAGATTTGGTATTGATGCAGATGTATTGGTAGATTACGCTTCCCGCGAATATGTCAGGCTTGACCCCTCCAGACCAAAGAGCAGGGAGTGGGATAAGAAGTGGAGGATAAATGTCAACCTGGAGGATGCGGAATTGCTGGGATGGAGGGAAACATAGAATGCTCACAAGAAAGCAGATTGAAAAACTTGCCAATAAGAACAGGGTGTCGCTGTTCACACAGGAGAGGGATTATATCCAGGCTTCATACCTCAGTCTTTTGTATTCGAAAAATTCGGGTCTTATTTTCAAGGGCGGCACCTGCCTGAGGATAGTGTACGGCTCGCCCAGGTATTCTGAAGACCTTGATTTTAACTCCGCATTGAATGAAGATGAGGCATACAGCGCCCTGGAAATTGCGGCAGGGGAACTTGAATATTTTGGAATCGAAACCGAAATCAAGAACAAGAGAATGTCGAGGTCGGGTTTTGGTTTTGCCTTGAGTTACAGGGGTCCGCTGTATGACGGCAGGAATATCACCAAAGGATCGGTCAGGGTGGATGTCAGCTTGAGAGACGAGGAGGGTGCCGAAGACAGGGTGCCGGTACATACTGAATACGATGATGTGAGGACGTTTATTGTAAGTTCGGCAGCCCTTGGGGACATCTTTGCTGAAAAGGTGCGGGCGCTGCTGGTGAGGGGGATGCCGAGGGATTTGTACGATTTGTGGTTCTTGCTGGGGAAGGGGGTTGAGCCTGACCTGGAGTTGATTAACAGGAAACTGGCTTTGTACGAGAGGGTGTATTCATATGAGGATATGATTGAGGGGATTGCAGCCCTGGAGAGGAGTTGGGGGAAGGACATGGGGGCGCTGCTGGGGGTGGATATTCCTTTTGGGGATGTTGCAGGGTATGTGGTTGAGAGGTTGGAGGGGGTGCGGTAGGGGGCACGGGCAGCCTGATGGAAAACAAAAAGTTTCTGGGTGGGAGGAAGTCATTAATTTCAGATGATTTTTCTGAATCGCACAATGGCGCAATATCAAATTATTAATTGGAAACTTATCAGGGCACTGTTCCAAAAATCAGTTGTTTTATTGACATTGACACCAACTTTGGGTAAAATCAGCGTGAATCATTTATGTAACTGCAAGGTTAATTATCAATTATGTCTGAGGCGATTAACTCGAATGAAATCATACATGAATTAAGGGCAATCAGGGAAGACCTTGATTTTATTAAGAGCCACATGGTAGACATTGACTCTATTTTAACAGAAGAGGATTATCTTTCTTTGCAGGAATATAGGAAAGAAAAGGATTCTGGAATACTTGTCTCTCATGAGGAACTTAAAAAAGAATTGGGAATATAATGTTTGATATTACGCCCCAGCCGTGCCACCATTGGACTGCAAGTCCGAGGCATCCCCGAAACCATGATTAAGAGAGTTTTGGGTAAGAATATTGAATGGAGTGCTCGCCGTAGAAGATATCTACGAAGGCATTTAAGAGTGGGGCATGCGTGATCGGTTAAGTGATGATTCGTGATGAATTGCCAATATTTTAGTAAATTATTGACTAAAAACATGATTTGATATTCGGGGCTATAACATGCGATTATTAATATTTGTTGGAAAATCATATGATTATATTTACTCAAAAACGACATGCGTTTAAGGAATAAAATCCTTTAACCGATCACGTATGAAGAGTGGGGCAGATGCCTAAAATAAAGTTTCTAATACTAGCCATAATATAATAAACACAATGATATAAATTATTATCCGAGGACTCATTTTTCCGAATTGTTCATATCTGCTAATGTTTGCTCCGATTAAGTACGCAATAAGAGTGAAGACTCCACTAATCTCGCCAATTCCAATGAATTCAATAATTGAAGCTGATGATGATTGTCCTTGGATTAGAATAAAAAGAAAAAGTAGCGAAAACAAAGAACCCAATCCTCCAAAAATTTTTGTTATTCCTTTTATTTGAAATGTCACCAATCCTACCACGAACCATCCAAATACCCAGAAAAAGTCTATATACACTTTTCAATTCTCCTCTAAACTTTTTTTTTGCTTCTTCTAATCGTTTTTTTGCCTTCCCTTTTTGTTTCGTAAGATTGTTGAATAACTATCCCTGTACTGACCATTTCCAACTAATCTAATTACGGACATCAGATTATTGCATAATCAATAGATACAATAATTGTAAAATAAACACTCATTCATATTCAATTGTAACCTTAACTTTGCTCGCACCTTTTGGAAGATATACACTACCGTTTACATTATCATTAGTAAACTTATACCTATCAAAATTCTTGGTAGTCTTATCGTTCTCAGCATCCATTTCAATTCTTGTCATTGTTTAAACCTCTTTAGCATTTTACTTATTTTGAACATCGCATAAAAGATCATATATCTCTGCATTTTAAGTCTTGAATCCAGAAGGTCTATTTAATAGGCCATCCGCCGTATTCTTCAATTACTTCATCGATCTCTTTCATTATTCTGATGGTTTCGTTTATTACCACTACGATTTTCTGATAATGCTTTATTTCGTCTTCGGTTAGGATTCGGCCTTTGCGATCTTTAAGCCATTTCTGACAGACTTGATATCCGCCTATATGGAAATTATATACATCTTCAGGTATTCCATCGAAATATTGAGATTTATTAATTTTCAATATACCCTTATTATACGAATTTTTTCCGATCGTTGCAACAATGTTATCACCTTTACCTTTGAACTCGGTTATTAAATTATAGAGTTTGTCTGATTTCATTAGGTGCAATGAAGTTAATTTCATACCAACTCTACTAATTTTTAAAAATAAATCAGAATTGCTAGTAAAAGGAATTCTTGGAAAATCTCTTTTAAGAAAATCAGCATATCGATTACGATATTTTGGTGAATGTAATATAGCATATATATAATGCAAAATATTCTCAGGTGTAGATTCTTTTCCAAAACGAGTATTAAGTTCTTTTGAAAAAGTGGGATTAATATTTGCTTTGATAATTTCAGAATCTATATCATTTATTTTGTTGTTAGATTGATTAGAATATAGATAAAGAGGAAAAACTACACAACCATTGGCCGGTTGAGTCACATTTGCCTCCATCGGCTCATAAGATATAATTGCATGACGGAAATGTCCTTGAAATACTTGCCTTCCAATACCAAGACATAAATTATCCTTTCCAGCAACATGGTTTAGTAGTTCTTGCCTTGGATAATCCATTGCAACAGTGCTAAAATAGCAATATCGCCAGTCAAAAGGACGATAATAACATTTTATTAAGTATTTTTTCCAATCATTTTCATTGCGAATTTGTTGTCGTGCAGCATGGAGTTTCCAATCTCGATTATCTTTCAAATTATAAATATTTTGAATATCCTCATCTGTACAGTGGGTTTCGCGTAATGTCAATATTCGGTCACGCAAACGATCATCCTCAAAATCGATAGCAAAGTAATCACGGTGTGTCTGAAAACCAAGAACATTTGTAGGCATTAATTTTGTAATCTCCCATCCCAACTCATATTCTTGTTTTAAATCATCATCTTGAGAAAAGAAAAAATAATAGGGTGACGTGGGAGCAACTTCTTTCCATTCTATTGTATCAATCCTATTATCAAAAAGTTGTTTGTATTTTTCTTCTTTAATACCCCATATATCTGCATGATAAACTTTGGAAGGGGCGGAGTTATGAGGTTTTTTAATAAAAATTCCAATAGATACTCCCTGTTGAATATCAAAAACATTCTCGTCTTTTGATCCATTGGGGCACTTTTCTTTCTTTTTTGAATTGCCGTGTAAATCAAGAATATAAATATCAGAAAAAGACTCCATAAGTTGTTGTCTCATACCTCTGAATGTAGGATTATCTAAATACCCATGATTTGTAATAAATGCAAGGATACCATGTCCAGTTTTATCTATTCTCCATTGTCCAAATCGGATGAACTTAACATAATCATCATTAAGCCATTTTGGATTTCTTTCACCGAGGGTTTCTCCATCTACTTCAAAATAATTAGATATTCTAGATTTATCCTTTATTTTACCTCTTAAAAGGTCAGCTATCCATTTGGATTCATTAGCAGAGTGACCAGCGTATGGAGGATTTCCAATTACTACACTTATCGAGGAATTTGCTTTGATTTCATCTGCTCTACGTCCTTCTTCTGCTAACCAATTTAAATATGCATCTAATGTCCCAGAACCCTCGTGAGTCCCCTCTAAAGTATTTGTTAAATAGACACCAAGCCTCTTATCTGATTTGAAATCATAACCGGTCTCGGCCAATTCCAAACCTAATTTGAGATGTGCTACTGCATAAGGTGCCGCCATTAACTCAAAGCCAAAAATTCGTGGGAGTAAGTGTTTTGGAACGTACTTGTTCCATTCCTCTTTTAACTCATCTTCACTTAACCCCTTATGTTTTTCATCAAATGTACTTTTTATTTCTTTTGTGACATATTTTATGAATGTTCCTGTACCTGTTGCAGGATCGAGAACTTGGACCATAGGTACTTCTTTGGTATCTTCAACGAGATTTTTACCTTTCTTTGATCTTCGTTTATATTTTATCTTTGAAGTTGATGTATCAGCAAGACCATCCTCACAATCAAACTCTGTTCTTAGAATATAATCTACCGACCTGACAATAAATGATACCACTGGATCAGGTGTATAAAAAACTCCTCTCTTGACTTTCTGGTGGGAATCGTATTCTCGTAAAAAATCTTCATAAAAATGAATTACAGGGTCTTCATTTTTTTTCTGTCGTCCAAAATCTTGTAGGACAGCTTCAATATTACTTTCTTCTAGCAAGGTAATTAATTCGGATACACCAAGTTCCACAAGATCAAGATTATCCGAAACTGAATCCTTTAATCTCGTGCACTCTTCAAAAAGACTTTTCAAAAACGGATTTGTGTTTGGTAGCATTGCGGAAATTTTTTCAGCTTCAAAATTACCCTCATGGGATGCTCTGGCCGAAAATAAGCCATAAGCAATTGTTTGGGCATACATGTCTGCAAAAGAATCGATGGTTAGATCGTGGATCAGAACCTGTTTGAAATTCTTAAATAGACCATGCAACGGCCCATTTTCCATTTCATATTCAAAAATTTCTTTCACTCGGTCTCTTATTTGAATCGCCAGTTGTGCCATAGCAGTAGCTAACTGCTGAGATGTGCGGATTACTTCACGATGTCTAAGTCTGAATGCTGAAGTCCATTGTTCGCGCCAGGCATCTGCATCGCTTTCGTTATCAG
>JAHYIS010000034.1 GCA_019429385.1 ANME-2 cluster archaeon
GAAATATAGGGGTTGGAGAGCTTATGTCATTATCGTAAAGGAATAATCAGTTTGTTTTGTCACAAAGGCGGGAAATTGGTTCAATTTAAATACGATTATAACGGTTTTGAGATGTGCGGAAAGTAGGTTTATATGGTTTACTGGGATTTTTTAAAAAAGGGACACATACAATTGGACATCGTAAAACAGAATAAACATTATATGAAATCATGACTTAATAAATCAACGTGGTTGATCCAATGTTAGATAATTGCACAATGTGCCATCATGAAAAATGTACTGCGAATAACTTGCAGCCATGTGAATTTAAAGGTGATGATTTTCATGACTGCCTGAGATACAAGGTGAAGAACCTCAACACTGAATTCACACAGTTGCGTTAATAATGCTGCTGCTCCTCAGTCTGAAGTATTTGTCTTTTGTAGTATCCCGTAGCTATCAACGAAAAGGATAAGTATTATCGAGCATATCCTGAATGCCGTCGTATGGCTGAAGTTTAATAATGTCTCGTTGTCCCGCCTTAACTCAGCCTGGCTAGAGTGCGCGGCTGTAGTATGTTCATGCGCCCTTTTTGGGTGCACCCGCGCAGTAACCGCGATGTCCCCGGTTCGAATCTGGGAGGCGGGACTTTATTTTTATATATTCATATCGAAATGTTTATATGAATTAATAATCATATTTTTTTGTGGGAAGTGTAATGCAATTAATAGGTATTTTTTCTATTAGTTGAATATGCAATTTACATAATTCTCAACTACTGGTGGGACTGCATATGAGAAAAATAATAGTAAGCATATTAGCAATTACAGCATTTGTGTTATTAGTTTACAATGTTACAGTACCGTCACATTTGAATGCTCATCTTGAGATGCAGCATTGCGGTGGATGTCACACAGAAGAATCAGTTATCTTCATGCATGAGTATGCCGACCCATTGGAGAAAGAATGTATAGAATGCCATCCAGATGCCCAAAGTGGCCTGAGTGTTCATGCAAAAATGGTACCAGAGGAATGTGACAGGTGCCATCAGTTTGGGGACAAGCCAATCTTTTCAGATTGCGATCTGTGCCATCAGGACCATTTTCACATAAAAGGGGGTATCGAGACTGGTGACAGGCCCTGTAATGACTGTCACAAGAGCCATTCCCTCATTACTGACAGAGGATGTGCTAAATGTCATCGTGAGGAATATGACACCTTAAAGACACTGGGAGATAAACATTCCGAACGTGCAGACAGCTGTTACACTTGCCATACCGACCATAAGTACATTCCGGATTGCCTTGACTGTCATGACGAGATGTTCCACGGCGAGACATTACTTCACAATTGTACTGAATGCCACCAGCAGCACATGCCCAAGGAACTGTATTTCAGTCCGGTGATAGTCCCTGAGGAATGTGGGAAATGCCATCCGGATGTTATGCAGGCATTCCAGGACCACCCTTCCAAACATTCAGGCATTGATTGTGTAGAATGCCACCAGAAACACCTGCGGTGGAGACCATGCATGGACTGCCATGAAGGAGTCCATCCTGATTTTATGGAGTTCAATGTGGATAAATGCATAGGATGTCACCGCGATTCTCATTCACCTGCGAAGTATTCGTTCGAGAAGGACTGGGTATCATAGAATCGATAATGATACCGGGGTCATATCTTTTATTCCGTGCATGATATTTCAAAGGAAATTAACATGCACGGTACCGGTGGAAATAAATTACCCCTGATAGAAATGTTTAACTCTGATGGTAAGCACTATCTACTCCATTAATTCATTATTATCTATCCTATCCGGAGAATCGGGAATGATACGGGAAATCACCAATAAGTATGAACCAACAATCCTGGAAGAGGATATCCGCAATTTTTGGGATTCCATCAATGCCTATCCAAAGTCCAGACAGCTCAGAGATGGTAGTAAAGACTTCTATTTTGTGGACGGACCACCCTATACCACAGGGCATATACATCTTGGAACTGCATGGAACAAGATCATAAAAGATTCCATTTTGCGTTACAAGTCTATGAAGGACTTTTGTGTAAGGGATAGGGCAGGATGGGACATGCACGGCCTCCCCATTGAAGTGAAGGTGGAGGAAGCACTCGGTTTCAAATCCAAGAAGGACATCGAGGAGTACGGAGTAGACCGTTTTATTGCCAAATGTAAGGAATTCGCCATCCGGCAAAAAGATGAAATGACCCAGCAGTTCAAGGATCTGGGGGTCTGGCTGGATTGGGAAGACCCGTATATGACCCTGAAGGATGAATATATTGAAGCGGCCTGGTGGACCCTGAAGCGCGGTAATGAGAAAGGGTTGCTGGAGCGCGGCAAACGGGTTGTGAACTGGTGTCCCAGATGTGAAACTGCCATTGCCGATAGTGAAGTGGAATACTGGGATGAAAAAGACCCTTCAGTATATATCAAGTTTAAAATCAAAGGCGAAGACAATACCTATATTGTCATCTGGACCACCACCCCATGGACCATTCCTGCAAACATTGCAGTAGCTGTGCATCCAGGCTTTGAGTACAGCAAGATACGGGCATGGAAGGAAGATAAGGGTGACAGTGAAGTGCTGTACATGGCCACGGAACTTCTCGAGAATGTATTGAAACAGGGACGTTATTCTGATTATGAGGTGCTGGACCGGATGCTCGGAGAGGATATGTTAACATTATCATATGAAAATCCGCTCTCTGACAAAGTGCCTGCCCAGGCCGGTTTTGAACATAATGTTTACATGGCGGATTTTGTAACGGCAGAAAACACTGGTTGCGTGCATATTGCACCCGGTCACGGCCTGGACGATTTTATGCTGGGCGTGGAAAATAACCTGCCCATATATTGCCCTGTTGGGCCCGATGGCAGGTACACTGCAGATGCAGGGGAATATGAAGGCAAATACGTAAAAGAGGCCGATGAACTGGTTCTGGATGATCTGGAAGAGCGGGGGAACCTGCTCAGGAAAGGCATTATTACTCACCGGTACGGGCACTGCTGGCGGTGCAAGACCCCTATTATTTATCTTGCCACTGAACAGTGGTTCCTGAAAATATCAGAAATTAAGAACGAGATGCTCAATGAAGTGAAAAAAGTAGCATGGTATCCTGAATGGGCAGGTTCAGCTAGGTTCGCGGACTGGATATCGGGTGCCCGAGACTGGTGCATCAGCCGCCAGCGTTACTGGGGCATTCCGCTCCCTATCTGGATATGTGGTGACTGCGGTGAGATGGAGGTCATCGGTACCATGGAAGAGTTGCGGGAGCGTTCCGGACTGGAAGGGCACATTGACCTGCACAGGCCCAACGTGGATACGATCAGCATCACATGCCGTTGTGGAGGGAGCATGAAGCGTGAACCTGACGTTTTCGATGTCTGGTTCGATTCAGCAGTAGCTTCCTGGGCTACGTTGCACTATCCTGCCGAGCATGAAGATTTTGACAGACTCTGGCCAGCAGACTTTATCACTGAAGGTCACGACCAGACCCGGGGTTGGTTCTATTCACAACTGGGTGCCAGCATGCTGGCTTTCGGCAAAGCACCATATAAAAGTGTACTGATGCACGGTTTTACCCTTGACGATTCAGGCAAGAAGATGAGCAAGAGCCTGGGTAACGTGGTATCCCCTGAAGAGGTGGCAACAAAGTTGGGTGCTGATACATTCAGGTTCTATGTACTATCATCCAGTGCGCCCTGGGAAGACCTTAAGTTCAACTGGGAAGCAGTCTCCACGGTAAACCGAATGATGAACATCTTCTGGAACGTCTACCGGTTCCCTCTGCCATATATGGTACTGGACAACTTCGACCCTACTGCCGTGACCTATGATATGGTCAAACCGGCTCTCAGGCCAGAAGACCGCTGGATACTGAGCCGCGTGAATTCCCTGGCACTGAAGGTGGAAGAAGCAATGGAGCAGTACGACCTGCACAGGGCTACCAGACCCATATCGGATTTTATCCTTGAAGACCTGTCCCGGTGGTATATCCAGCTGATACGGCCGCGTACCTGGCTGGAAGAGAATGAACCGGATAAAGTGGCTGCATATTGGGTTATTTATGAAGTGCTGGTGAAGGTGGCAAAGATAATCTCTCCCTTTACCCCGCACCTTGCAGAATCAATGTACCTTAACCTTGTACGTAACCTGAATCCGGACAGTCCCGAGTCCATTCATATGTGTGACTGGCCGGCTGCACAGGATGAGTTTATTGATACAGAACTTGAAAGGGAAATGGATAGTATCCGGAAGATAGTGGAAGCAGTATCCAATGCAAGACAGAAGGTCAAGCGTAAGCTGAGATGGCCGGTAAGCCGGATAGTGCTGGCACCCGAGAATGAAAGTGTGGGCCGTTCTGTTGAAACCCTGAGGGATGTATTGCTTGAGCAGACCAACAGTAAAGATGTGGTATTGCTGGGTATTGGTGAGGCCTGGAATGAACTGGGATTGGAGATCATCCCGAAATCAAAGGCTATTGGTCCTGTTTTTAAAGGCGATGCTGGCAAGGTAATAACTGCCCTGGGTTCAATGAATGCTGCGGCCCTGCAAGCTGCGCTACAGACCTCGCAGGAGTATGAACTTGAGATACAGGGAGGTACGGCCACCATCACCCCTGATATGGTAGATTTCAGGGAGACCATTCCCGAACACATAGCCACTGCAGAGTTTTCGGGTGGCATGGTATATGTAGATGTCCTGCTGACGAGGGAAATTGAATCGGAAGGCTATGCCCGTGAAGTGATAAGACGGGTGCAGGACATGAGGAAGGAACTGGACCTGGATGTTGAAGCCAGTATCAAAGCTGTGGTCCGGATAGAAGATGAACGGATATGCGACCTTGTGCTGGACTGGGAAGCCTATATTGCCGGGGAGGTCAGGTCAAAATTGCTTATCATCGGCATTGATGTTAAACCTGATGGTGAACTGGTGAAAGAATGGGATGTTGAAGGCATTGTTATGAAGATGAGCATTTCCGGATTTTCATGAAGTTTGAGGATTGGGAACCCATATACAAGGAAATCATTAAGGATATGGGATATGACCGAACGCAGGACGAGCAAGCTGCAGGGCTACTCTCCGGGCTGTTGTTTTCCATTGAGCAGTCCCGCCTTGCCCCTGTGAGGAAACTTACTGAACTGGTACAGGGAAAAGACGTTCTGGTCTGCGGCAATGCTCCTTCACTTGCGCATGAACTGGCTGACGTGGACCCTTCAGGATATTGCATCATAGCTGCCGACGGGGCAACAGCCCATATTATGGATGCAGGGCTTGTACCACATATCATTGTCACTGACCTCGACGGTGCAGTTGCTTCTGAGATAGAGGCCAGCAACAGGGGAGCGGTAATGGTGGTCCATGCACATGGAGATAATGTTGATACTGTTCAGGCAATAGTCCCCGGACTTTACCATATAATAGGGTCAACACAGGCAGCCCCACTTGAGAACGTTTATAATTTCGGGGGGTTCACTGACGGTGACCGGTGTGTCTTTTTGGCAGTGGAATTTGATGCTGCCAGCGTGACCATGATAGGATTTGATTTTAATGATACAATGGTGACACCCATGAAAGCCAGGAAACTGGATTGGGCACGCAGGCTTATTGAGGTAGCTCTGGAATAATTTTAGCTGCAACAAACAGAAATGTATAAATATTGTTTGATTTAAATTCAGAAGAAAATAAAGGGTATGTCAATAAACACGCTGAGATGGGAGAAAAAGAAATGAATCAAAAACAACAGGATATTATTACCATAGTATTATGGATTTTTTGCGTTGTGATCGTTGTCAGCAGTATATTCGCTCTCTATGCGACTTTTGGTACTTCTGCGCCTTATCACAAAAAGATTTTCCCGGGCCTGTCAACTCAACCCATTGAAACGATGGCTGAAACCGGACAGCTTAGTGCAAGTGCAATGGTCGCCTATCATTATACAGAAAAGATCATGGAACTCCTGGATTTGGGCATTCCTGTTTTTGCCATACTGGTATTCCACCATCTGCTTATGAATTTCAGGACTTTGATGAAAGAAAAGGGGGCCAAGTTCTATGAGTGAACTGGCTGACAAATATATTGAACGGTTTACCCTGAACCAGCGTTTGCAACATGCTGTTAATGCTGTGGCATGCCTTGCACTGTTCCTCACAGGGCTGCCTGTAAAATTCCCTAACCAGCTCGGATATATTGCTGAAATGATGGGAGGTTTCAATGTCTCCACTGTTATCCACCGGATGGCAGGTACTGCCATCCTTGCCCTGGCAATGTTCCATTTTCTGTATTATATTATCGACAGGGGTTGGTTCAAGGATAAGGAGATAATACCTTCCCCGAAAGACGTGATGGATGCAATCGAGGATACTAAATATATAGTTGGTCTTTCGGATGAAAAAGGGCAGTACAGGAAATATTCATACCGTGAGAAACTGGATTATTGGGGAGCGGTCATATTCTTCCCTATCCTGATCGTAACCGGTGTTATTCTGTGGCATCCTGCCTTTGCAGTCCATTATTTCCTGCCAGCAGATTATCTTCCGGCAGTAAGGTTGATCCATTCCATGGATGCAATTCTTGCAGGTATGGCTGTAATGATGCATATGTACAATGTCCATCTGAGCCCCAGGTTCTTCCCGATCAACTGGACCATGTTCACAGGAATGATCTCTGAAGAATTGGCAGAAGAGGAGTTCCCGCTGTGGTATGAACGGGTTAAGCGGGAACAAAGCGAAGAACAGTAATCTTCCATGAAAATTCTTCCTTTGGTTGGATTTACTCGAGTTTACAAAATAATTCTTTATATACTACAGGAAAATCCCCCTGCTATCAAAACCAATATAAGTACCCAGACTCCTAATTGAAAGACCATGGATGACAATGGTCTAAAAATTCGCGTGGTGCTTGTGGAGCCATTATATGAAGGGAATGTGGGTTCTACTGCGCGTGCAATGAAGAATTTTGGTTTTCATGACCTTGTATTGGTAAATCCATGTGATCTGGGGGGACAGGCCAGGGCATTTGCTATGCATGCCCGGGATATTTTAGAGAATGCCTCTGTTCATTCCTCGATACAGGAAGCTTTCGGGGACTCGAATCTTATTATTGCAGCTACCGGGAATCCCGGGATGAGGGTTGAAGAGCATATCAGGACCCCTGCATACACTCCTGCAGAAATTAAAATGATGCTTGACGGAAAACAGGGAACTATATCCATACTGTTCGGACGAGAGGATAAAGGTCTGAACAATGATGAATTGAAGTTATGCGATATTATTATGAGCATCCCTACCAGTTTCGATTATCCGAGTATGAACCTCTCACATTCAGTAGCTGTGGTGCTTTACGAGTTATGTGATATTAAAGCTGGAAATATCGATCTTGCACAGCATTTTGACCTTGACCTGATGTACGGGCATATCCGGGAAATGCTTGATGACATCGATTATCCGGCGCATAAAAAAGATAAGACCATGCTTATGTTGCAGCGGATCCTGGGACGGACAAGGCTTACGAGCCGGGAAGTACAGACTATCAGGGGTCTGCTAAGGAGGATTCAGTATCGATTGTGTCATTCGATTGATACCTGAACTTGCTGAGAAATGTTATTAATACCCAACATTTATTAGTGCTCAGAGTGTTCATGAATTGGGATGGATAACAGAGATGTCTGAAAAGGACGGTATATCAGTAATTATTGAAAACAGATGGATGATAGTTGTAGCTATCGTTTTACTGTTCATACTTGGCATTTTCGGTTATATTGTTCTTCCGCTTCTGGACGGTATTATTCTGGGTCTTGTGTTCGCTTATATTGCCCGCCCTATCAAACATTGGCTTGAAAGAAGGGGCGTGGGAGAGCAGGTATCTGTACTGGTAGCTACTGTTGCCATAGTCGCACCGATTATGGTTATCCTGGGACTGGGTATGGTCGAGATCATCAACCAGTTGATAATCATGGCAAAGAACCAGCAACAGATAGTCAATTCAATAATTAATTTCATTAATGAACTGGACATACCGGAACCAGTCTACATTCAGATAAAGGATGCTGTGTCCAATCTTTCATCTACAATAATACCCATGCTCGGACAGATCCCTTTTTCATTTGGGATGAAACTTGCATTTTTCACGCTCAACGTGCTCATATCGGTCTTTGTCTGCTTTTTCCTGCTTAAGGATGGCTCAAAGTTCGTCAAGGCTATGGTGAATGTTGTTCCTGCTGATAAACTGGTGATGGTCGAATCATTCAGGGACCATCTTGATTACATCCTTGCCGGTATCTTTCTGGGCAACATTTATGCGGCTATCATCACCAGCATATTGTCTGTGGGCGTGTTCTATGTATTCGACGTGCCCCATATACCTGCCATGTCTGCACTGATACTCCTTGCAGGGCTCATACCCATTTTTGCAGGGTGGATGGTGCTTGGACCTATAGCGATATTACGGTATTTTGAGTTTGGGCTTAATGATGCTGTATCATTCATGGTTGTCTCGGCTGTGGTATTGTATGCACCGACTGAACTTTTATTGAAGCCTTATATCGTGAGCAGGGCTTCGAGTATCCACCCGCTCCTGGTGATGCTGGCGTTCATCGGGGGTGGCCTTGTGGGGGGAATAGGCGGGTTCTTCATGGCGCCTATTTTTTTAGGGACGTTAATTGCTGCATACAGGGCATATATGGATGTTGACACACAAAATAATGAAATATTTATGTTAGAAGATATTTAGTTAGTATAAGAATGAGGTTAGATAGTATGAACGGGATAAGAAAGTATAAATTTTTGGATTATTGTTTTTACCAGGGGGATAAATTATGAAGAATACGATATTTAAAGGAATTGTCTTACTATTTGCCGTCAGCTTTTGTATCAGTATTTCACTTGCTGCACCTGCAGAACCAACTTCCGTTAGTGCAATAGATGTGCCAGGTGATAACGGAGGTAATATAAGCATTACCTGGACAAAATCAACAGACGATGGTGAAGAAGGAAATAATGTATCCTATTATGAGATACTCAGGTCCAACGTTTCTTCGAGTGGACCATTTTCTCTAATATTTACTCGTCCAAATGAAAGTGTATCTTATACTGATAATACTACTTCTGATGGAACACTGTACTGGTACAAGGTAAATGCTTCAGATGGAACAAACTCTTCAAGTTCAAGTGTTGTTGGACCTGTTCAATCAAAGGAGAACATACCACCAATCATATCTTCTGTGACAAATGGGACTGTGAATGATTCAACAGCAGTGATAACATGGACGACCGATGAAGCTTCCACATCCCGCGTGGATTATGATACAAATCCATCAGTACCTTACGATTTTACTGAGGAAGAGACTGCATACGTTACGTCTCATAGTATTACGCTGAGCGGGTTGAATGCCAATACAACATATTATTATGTGGTAAAGAGTACTGATTCAGCCGGCAATCCCAATACTTCAGCTGAATTTAATTTTACCACGTCTGTTGACATTACAAAACCAAATGTCACTTCTACAAATCCATCCAATGGTGCAAGTAATGCACCATTGAATACGAACATTACTGCAACATTCAGTGAAGATATGAATGTGTCAACGATCAATAATGTTTCATTTACTCTCACAGGTGCAACAGCGGTTTTGGGGACAGTATCCTACAATGCAGGGACGAGAACTGCGACATTCAACCCTGATTCAAATCTGAATTACAATACGACCTATACTGCAACGATCACCACAGCAGTCACTGACGTTATCGGAAACGCGATGAATGCGAATACAGATTGGACGTTTACAACGGTAGCTAACCAGGCTCCTACAGCATCGTCTAACAGTGTTAGTCCCCCTGATGGGGTAACTCCTGTGACATTCAATTTTTCCATAATATTCACTGATGCTGAAAATGAGTCACTGACTGTGGAGTTCTATCTGGATGATTCTTTACAGGGCAATGCTAACGAGGCAGATCCAGGTGATCAGATTACCCTAGATGGGAAAAAATACTATTATACAAAAACAATCAGTGGAGTGGGTACCCACGACTATTATTTCGAAGCGACAGATAGCAATGGAAATCATACACAGAGCAGTGGAACCGTCGAAGTTTTCTCGGCGACCTACTATTCCGGCGACCGCATCTGGTCAGATGGCATGTCCCGAACATACGTATGGAATCCCCAGAGCTTCAGCGGATTCTATTATGACCTTGATACCAATGTAGGCAGCGAAACCCTTACCATTGAAGATATTGACAGGTCTTTGAACAAAGGAGACATAATTTATAAGACATCTCCGATACCGATTAAATTTGAATACGGCAACTGGGGCACTTATGACGTTATTGGTTTTATGGCGGACCGCTACTTTGCAGGTTATACTGGCTCCTCATTCGCCTCATCAAGCGACAATCTGCTGGACAAGAGAAAACTCAGCAAAGTATTGACCGATAATGATAAGAGCTATAATGTAAGGACAGGTTCAGCTCTTAAACTTGGGGAAGGATATGAATTCAGAATCTCTGAAATGAGCGCCAGCGGAAGTGCTGTTATGGTGGGACTGTTCAAAGATGGTGGCAAGGTAAAGGAAGACATCGTCTCTGAAGGTGATACTTTTGTATATAAAAAAGACCTGGGCAGCTCAAAGAATATACCAATACTTGCCATGAACATAGATACCGTGTTCGCAGGAATGGAAACCAGTACTGTGATAGTGGAAGGAATATTCCAGATATCTGAAAAATATATCACTGTTGACACCGGTAATGAGTTCGGAGAGATGGAAGTAACCAGCGTATCATCAACAGGTATTACCATGAAGAACGAGGGTAGTGTTAGCCTCAGTGCAGGTGATGACTTTAACCTCATGGGCAAGATCAATATCAGAGTTGCAGATTCCAATACACTGCGGTTCGCCCCCTATGTAGAAATGTCAGAACCAGGTACTTATGAACTGAGAGGAACGGTAACCAATAAAACCGATTTTACCTGGACACCCTTCAACTTCGAGGCACTTCTCTACGACATTGACACTGGATTCGGGGATGAGAACCTGAATATTGTACGTAGTGGCAGAACAGTAGCTGAAAGTAAACTAACATATACTACAAATCCCATTGACATGAATTTCGAACATAGTGGTGATGGATGGAATAAATATCAATCCATCGGATTCATGGGCGATACCTATTTTGCAGGTTATAAAAAGACCGGAGCAACATTCCTCTCCAGTGACAGAAGCCTGATAGAAGAAGGCAGGTTAGCCAAAATACTCATCGACGAGGATAAAAGATACACCCTGCATATTGGAAATTCTCTGCCCCTCCAGGAAGGTTACAGTGTAAGGATAGATGAGATCAGCCGCAGCGGTGAAGCACTGATGTTTACTATCCTCAAGAATGGGGAAGAAATCGACACCGATATTTCCAGCGGAGATGACACGTATGTTTATGAAGTGGAGGTAGGCGATACGGACATTCCAATATTTATCTTCCATATCGACCAGGTATTCAGGGGTATGGAGACGAATTCCGTGTTCATAGACGGTGTTTTCCAGATATCTGAAAAATTCACCACTATAGAAAAAGGTGACTCCTACGGCATTATGGAAGTTACATCAACCACTTCCTCATCCATAGTCATGAAAAACAAGGACGATAGTATCAGCCTGGGAGAGGGCGATACAATCAGCATAATGGGCGATATCAAGATAAAAGTCGCTGATAATAGCAGTGCAGTCAGGTTCTATCCATTCAAGGAAATAATTGTGGAAGAGCCACTGTATCTGAAACTTGACATACCCAAGAATGTCTACCAGAATGAAGAATTGACCATTAAAGTCACATCTGACGGAGATAACATTAAAGGAGCAGCCATAAAATTTGGTGATACTTCCATCGGCACTACCGACTCAAGTGGTGAATTGTCCTATACGCCAACAGAACCGGGAACTTTCACCATCACCGCATCCAAGGAAGGTTATGAAAGCGATGACGATAAAATAGAAGTGCTGTACCAGCCTAAAGTACTATCAGTAAGCGCTCCGTTAGTATCCGATAAAGGCGAATCGATAGTCATATCTGTAACTTCTGAAGGCGTGGGCGTGAAAGACGCTTCGGTGAAGTTCGGCAGCAAGAACCTTGGTACAACACCCGCCAGTGGCAACATCACATACACACCCGATGAAGTGGGCACTTTTACGATCTCTGCATCTAAATCAGGATACCAGGATGCAACTAAAGATATTGACATCACTGACCCGGGTGCCAAACTGGTATTTTCGAACCTTACTATTAAACCCAGATTAGTAGAACCGGGCGAGAACGTGAACATTACCGTGGAAGCTGCCAATTTTGGAACGCTCAGGGAAGCTCAGACCATGTACTTGAAGGTAAACGGTGACGTGGTAATAAGTCAGGACCTGGTACTGGGTCCCGGGGAGATTGTGACGATTCATTTCAATATGAACCGGTCAAAGGCCGGCACGTATCTTGTTGAAGTCGACGGTCGCAGTAATACTTTCAGGGTCAAAGGTCTTCAGTTGGGTTCAACCAGTCTTTTTGTTGGAGGTATTATCGCATTACTCTCAACAGCTGCAATAGTATACAGTATTTCACAGGGTACACTGACAGTAGATATCTTATCAGCCAAAGTACAGGCATTTGAAAAAATGTTACGGCAATTGGTTGAAAAATGAAATCAAAGAAATAATAATAAAAACAAGATAAGGAAGAATTTATTTATTCTTCCTTTTCGGTTTCTTTTCCATCCATTTCCATACCAATAACTTCAAATAGTTTTTTAACTACTGCCTCGTCGACCAGTTTCATAAGAGTGTGCTTATCCTTTGTACCGCTAAAAACACCCAATGGTATCTGTGCGCCAGCAGATGTGGCATGCCCACCGCCATATTCCTTACCGAAAGCTTCACGCATAACTTCCCCTACATTGACCCTCACATCTTTGGTCCTGCCGGATAGATGAATATTGTCCTCGGTCAGTCCGAAAATAATTGTCGTGGTCACACCTTCAAGATTCAGCAGGTAATCTGCTGCCTGGGGCAAAGCATCACGGTCCCTGATTGTACCCACATTGGATATCAGGTAACTACCGTTCACCTGCCTGTTCTTGATAGCATACCCCATTATATCAAGGGTCTCAGTGGACATGGATGGTGTCTCTATCTGGCTCAATATCTCATGGTCCACCAGCGGGTACAGGAAAGCTGCAGCATTCAGGTCAGATTGGGTGGCATTTTTCTTGAATTCATGAGTATCCACTCTGATGCCATAGAGCAGAGCTGTTGCAAGATTACTGTTTACCTTGAGACCCAGCTCTTTGAGATACGTGGTCATTATCGTAGCACTGGCCCCGATATCAGGCTGGATATCAATGAAATCAGCCTTTACTTCAGTTGTGCCTACAGGATGATGATCGATAACAATGTTAGCCCGCACATCCGAGGGCAAAAGGTTATTCATACCTGGGATGGTACTTTCAAACAGGGCAAGGCTTGAGAACTTGGAAGGGTCATATTCTTCTATCCGCTCAATGTCAATATCCAGCAGGTTTACAAACGCCTTGTTCTCCTGGTGCCCTATCAAACCGCTGTATATGATCTTTGAATCCACGCCAACGGTTTCTGCAATAACTTTCAGGGCCATTGCACCAGATATGGCATCCGGGTCCGGGTTGTTATGTACTACGATACCCAGTTTACCTTTCCCCATTTTTTTAATGACCCTCTGAAGTTCATGAGCTTTCTTCAGGATAGATGCCCGTTCCACTGCCTGTACCAAAACCTGGGCGGCAGCCCTTGCAGGCAATACGGCCAAATCCACACCTGCAGCCTCCATACGGTCTTTATTGTTCTGGTCATTGACCCTGGATACCGTATAGATGTCCGGTTTTAATTTCTTCAGGTGCGTCAATGCCTTGAGGTTCGCCTCACTATCCGAACTCAAAATGAACGCTATATCAATGTTCAACACATCAAGAGCACCGATGGTCTCATAATCGCTGATGTCACCAATTTCTACATCATAACCCTGGTCTTTCAGAGTCTCAGCTTTACTGGCGTCCTTTTCAACAAATATTATACTTATATTCTTTCCTTCCAATTCTTTTGCAACAGCAACTCCCATACCACCGCTGCCCAGAATTGCATACAGTTGTTTTGATTTTACTTCTTTTATGACATCCCCCATATCGAGGATATCCTGATTTAATTCATCTTCGATGAAAAGGCCTCCAATAATCTTGACTACTTAATTTATTGCTTCATAAAGATTAACTTAACCGTTTCGTTTCCCAAACTTTTATCCTGAAGCAGAGGGGTATAAACCATAATTATGTCAAATACAATTATGGAATATGCCAGACAGGGGCATATTACTCCTGCAATAAAGGCCGCTGCAACCGCTGAAGGGCTGGAACCGGTAAGAATTACCCGGCTTATCGCACAGGGCAGGGTAGTTATTCCCGGAAATCTAGCGCGTGAACACATCCTGCCAATGGCAGTGGGTGAATGTATCTCAACAAAGGTCAATGCCAATATCGGTACTTCACAGGTACATGCAGATGTGGAAGAAGAGATGAACAAAGCCAGGACTGCAATACAGTATGGTGCCGATACGGTCATGGACCTGTCCACAGGAGACGATATCGATAGTGTGAGACGACGGCTGTTAAAAGAGATCGAAGCTCCAATTGGCACCGTCCCTATATACCAGGCAGCAAGCGCATGCACATCTGTGCTGGATATGACCACAGACGATATGTTCAATGCATTACGCAAACACGTCGAAGATGGTGTTGATTTCATTACCGTACATGCCGGTGTTACCGCAAAGGCCCTGGAGCATTTAAGGGCAGAGGGCAGGATACTGGATATAGTCAGCCGGGGCGGTTCGTTCATGGCCGCATGGATGCTGCACCACGGGCGCGAGAATCCTTATTATGCCGAGTTCGACTATTTGCTGGAAATTGTGAAGGAATTCGATGTTACCCTGAGCCTGGGAGATGGTATGCGGCCCGGGTGTACCGCCGATGCTTCTGACCGCTGCATGTTCGAAGAGGTCATCACCCTGGGCGAGCTGGTGCAAAGGTCAAGGGCCGCAGGGGTACAGGCAATGGTGGAAGGACCGGGGCATGTACCGCTGGACCAGATAGAACCGGCTGTACGCTCCATCAAGAACATCTGCGACGGTGCACCGCTGTACCTGCTGGGCCCGCTGGTCACTGACCTGGCCCCTGGCTACGACCATATCACAGCCGCCATTGGCGGCGCGGTAGCAGGAATGGCAGGAGCCGATTTTTTGTGCATGACCACGCCAGCGGAACACCTGGCATTACCCAGTGTGGAGGATATCCGGGAAGGGGCTGTGGTGACGAAGATCGCCGCTCATGCCATTGACCTGGTGAAGGCAGGACAACGCCAGCATGCGCAGGCACAGGATAATGAAATGGCCCGGGTGCGGCGTGACCTGGACTGGGAAGGACAGTTTAAACTGGCCATAGACCCGGAGCGAGCGATGGCAATACACTCAAGGTGCAGGGACGTGGAAACCTGCAGCATGTGCGGTGAGTTATGCTCCATTAAACTTATGCGGGATGTACTGGGAAAGAAATAAAGAAGGAACAAACGGGACAGGGAAAAAGAGGGTTAAGAGAAACAGGAGTACAGAGGGAAGAGAATTAACAGGGGTACCGTGGGGAAAAGGGGAACCGGAGAGAAAGACCTGTTCCTGCAACGTTCATCTCCCGATTTTTACTATTGTTGTTTATTCCTGTACGAGCGTACACCCAGACCGAACACTATTAACAGTACAACTACAGCCCCTATCCAGAGCACGTTCCTGAATTTTTCGGTTGTGGACACGGCCGGGAGAGTTTCCACCTGTATCTTTATATTATCTGATATCCTGTCGTGACCGTCCACATCCTCGTACTTGATCTCACTATTTATACCGTACCTCTTGGTCGTAGCTGTTTCATCCACCTTAATATTAAATTGTGCAATAGCATTCTCACCCGGCACCAGCGAACCGATATATGCCTGGTCATCCGTGGTACTGAACGGGTCTGATACGCTGATCCGTACTGTTGCATCAGTTACAGGCAGTTCACCAACATTCCTGTATGTGACAAAGAGCAGACATTCTTTACCTGCCACCAGGTTACCACTCATTTCCACGACCTCAAAATCAGCTTCATCCTTAACTATCACCGGAATAGTCAAATTCTGGCTGTTTATCTCATACCACAACCCCACTTCAAGGTCGGTCACACCAAGGTCAGTCTCATCTTTTCCGTTTATCTGGACATTTTCCTGGTATCCGTATAACAGGTTCAACATGAGCGGATGCACGCCAGCAGGAGCATTTTTTGCTATCTCTATGGTGAACTGTACCGGTTCTTTTGTCTTCTGGCCCGAAACCAGCGAACCTGCCTCCTGGGAACCGGTCTTGATCCTCAGGGCAGGGTCAAAGGATACGAGAGTGGCCACGATACCTATGGCTGTTGTCTTTTGCGCTTCATAGTTCATCTCGGTCTGCTGCAGCTTTTGCTCCAGCTCTACTGCGGGGTCAACAGTCTTTTCAGACTTAAAACCGGTGATCAATCCCCTGTTCATGAGATGTATGTTCAACGTTACCGTGTCTCCCCGGTAAAATTCCCCATCCCCCAGAAGGGACGCGCTGACATTTGGCCCGCCGTACACGGTATAGTAGTTATTGCTCACATCAAAATATTCCGGGAATGCCGCCTGTGCAGGCACCGTTAAAATCAGGATTGATGTAATTGCAAACAAAATTATCTGAACACATTTTTTATAATCCATGCATGTTCCTCTCATTTCTCTAATTAATTATATTTCTTAAGATTTCGTACAACGTTCACAAAAAGATATAGTAACAAAACAATAACTCCAAATACTGAAAGCGTGAAATTTCCTATCCTTTCTTCGGCTTTGCCAAGAGGTACACTCACTTTCAGGTTTTCGGATAATGTAATCTCGTCCTGCTCGTCATAATACTTTATTTCACTGTCAATACCGTACGTTTTTATTACGGCACTGGAATCAGCAGCAATGTTGAAACGTGCAGTCTGGCTCTCGCCTGGTTCAATGGTCCCCAGCCGCACTACCGACTGGTCTATACTGAGCGGGCGCATCACAACCATCCTGACCACGGCATCCGCGGCTGTGACCTCACCCGTGTTCTTGTATGTGACGTCAATAGTATGTTTTTCACCGGCCACAAGGTTGCCTGAAACATCGGTAACTTCGAACCGTGGAGACGCTTTTATAAAAATCGGAATAAGCAGGGTCTTGTTGGCACTGGTGTACAGGGCAATGTGGTCCATGCCAGTAAGGCCGAGACGCACCACATTGTTTGTGGTCATGCGTACCTGGCTCTGGTACTGGTACGATACGGGAAGCTGCAGGTAATAAACACCTGCTGGCGCATTCTTTGATATCGTAAGAGTAAACGTGAGCGGGTGTTCGGGAATTTCCCCGGGAAAAAGGGATTCCATTGTCTGGATGTTTTTCCCCGGTTCTATTTTTATAAATGATGTAGCTGAGACCAGTTCTGTATCAATTCCTACCGCTGTAGTGCGGCGCGTTTCATATTGCAGTTCTTTGAGAGAGAGTGAATGGTCACCTTTGTTTGTTCCCACGCTGGTGTCGTATTTGAAACCGTATATCGCACCTTTGTTCACAAGGTTCATATTCAGGTGTACGGTCTCACCCCGCTCAAATTCAGAGTCACCCAGCAGCGAGGCATATATATCGGGGGCGCCGAAACTATCATAATAGTTCGTGGAAAATATGTAATTGGGGAGCAACAGGTCTGTATTATCTGTATCCGCATCAACCGGCAACAGGGTGAATCCCGGCACAGACAGGATAATTACTGCCGTACATGCTAATAAAAATAACTTTCCCCCTATACCTGGACGTTTATCTGTTCCACTCACTGGGCATCCACATCCCGTGAATTAAATATTGACCTATCCCTGTATCCGGTACTCGCATCAAGTGCCCCTCTCTTCTCCCGCCACTCGTCCAGCTTCACAATAACTGCAGGGAAAACAATAAATGTTGCAACCAGTGCCAGTGTCACGTCCAGGACAGTCACAAGACCGAAATTACGGTTCATGGAAAATGGCGATGCTATAAGTGCAGAAAATCCAAAGATGGTGGTCAGGCCGGATGCAACAATGGCCTTCCCTATTTTTGAACTTGCAGCCTCCATAGCTTCGACCGGGTTTATGCCTTTATCGCGTTCTTCATAGTACCTCTCCATCATCAGGACGGCATATTCAGAACCAACCCCCAGGATAAGCGCACCCAGGGTTGCGGTCATTGGAGTATAATCTATGCCGGTAAAATACATGATACCGCCTGCCCATCCGATTACCATGAACATGGTTATGACAGGGGTGAGGGCTTTGAGCCAGTCCCGGTATATCACGAGCAAGCCTAAAAACACCAGTATAAGCCCGGTAAGGGTCATGGCTACACGGCCTGACGTGAGCGACCATATCACGGTGGTGAACACCACGGAATTCCCTGTTATTGTTACCTCCACCCCCGGCGGCGGGGACATCCATGCAATATCATCCTGTACTATTCCTGTCAATTCACTGACACCTTTTAAACCGATATCACCGATGGCATTGCCTATGCCCAGATCCATCAACAGCATATTCTTGCCATGAATGTAGCGGTCCTTCTGCATTGCCGGTATTTGCTGGTATATTCGTTCGATATCGGCGCTATTATCAGGTATGCTGCCCCCGTTCATTGATTTTACAATGGGTACAATGCTTGATGCATCGTATATGCGCGCCCTTCTTTCAACTTCATGGGTGCTGAATTCATCCATCCACCTGAGCACTTCAGGATCTGCCGAATCGTCCACCTTTATTATAATGTTCAGGGCATCGGTCCCGCCGATGATGTCGCCAAGATGGGTCAGGTCAACGAGTGCGGGCATATCCTGGGGCACAAAGGTTTTTACGTCGGTCTGGATGGGGACGAAAGAATCAGCATAAAGACCGGAAAAACACAATAGTCCAGCAATCCCGAGTACAAGGATGGGATGATTGACTGAAAGGATGGTGGTCTTTTTCAGGAAAAGCTCGATCTTGCTGACAGGCGGGTCAATGCGTGCAATTGATGGGTTGGTTTTCTGTTTTAGGGCATTATTGAAGTTCTTTCGATGGTTCTTCATATTATTCTTCTTTTTAATTAACCTGTCAAGTCCATATATGACCGTCACGCCTACAAACAGCGATGACAAAAAGCACATGATTATGCCGATAAGAAGGAGTTTTCCGAAATCCTGTATCATAGGGACAGATGAGGTGAACAGTGAAAAGAAACCAAGAGCTGTGATTGTCAGGGCAATAAGCACCGCCGGTCCGGTGTGTTTGATGGTCTCTATGACGGCCTGTGCTTCATCTTCGCCTTTCTCCAGTTCTTCTTCTATCCGGTTGTGGAACTGGATGGCGTAATCTATGCCAAGTCCGATAAGTACCGGAAATGCGGACATGGATACCATGCTGAGAGGGATTCGCAGGTATCCCATTGCTCCGAAGGTGTAGATGATACCGAGGAGGACGATAGGGAGTGGAAGGAGTTTCCAGCGGACATGCCTGAACACCAGGTACAGCACCACTATCATAAGTACTGCAGATATCATGAGCAGGGGAGCCATGCTTGTGGTCATCTCGTTGTTCATGGCTATCATGAATGCGGGGTCTCCGGTCACAATGACACCATAGGATGGCGGGAAATTGGATTGGGTAACCGCCATTTCGGTCTCGCGCAGTATTTCTATCATTTCATTGTCTGTGGAGTCGCCTGCCATTTCCACCCAGATAATGGTGTGGGTTTTGTCGGGGATGAGCATACCAATATCTGATGACCGGCTTGCTATGATAGATTCTATCTCCACCTGGCTGTCAGGGAGTGTGCGCTGGCCTGTCATCTGGTAGTTGGTATCCTTGATGACCATGGCCGCACTGGCAGTCCCCACCACTCCCGGTATGGTCATTACCTGCTGTTGAAGCCTGTCAATTGCTTTCAGTGCTTCAGGTGTTGTTACATCTCCGCCTTCGACAAGTACTGCTATTGATTCGGTTGCAAAGATTCTCAGGTAAAGGTGGTCAAAATCCTGGTACAGTTTTGATGTTTTTTCCACAAAGGTCTCTGTGCCCGAACTCATTTCAATGTACTGGGTACCATTTATTGAAATCACAATAAGCAATATCGCTAACAGGACAATTGGGATGGTGTTGTCTTCTATGAAAATACCCAGTTTGCGAAATGTGTCTTTTATGGTAGGTTTCCCCCCGATTGAGAGCTTTGAATGTCAGTGGTATGATGTGCGAGCAATAATGTTGGGTAATTGTGATGCCTGTATAAAATTATTGTGATTTCTGTATTAAATAATTGTGGAACTTGAGGGCGAATATTTTGGGTGGTAATGAGGTGGCTGCTGCACATCACAGTATTTCATTGCCTGAACTTTCAGTATTGCTTCTCTTTCCTGGACTTCCTGCAAATCCTATAACATCCATGTAATATTCTGCATTCAACTTCCGATACCTTCGAATATCATATCTATCTTTTCAGATATGTCACTGGAAAAAGAGTAATCACTCTCTGATTTCAACCACATGATCAGGGAATGAAAATAAATCGCTATGAGATTTTCAGCTGCTTTCTTGACATTAATATGATCTTTTATGTCTCTTTTTTTTACACCTTCTTCAAGAAAATCACAAAGAATTTTGCCAAAGCGATGAATACTATTTTTCGGTTCATCAGGTTTAAAACCAATTTGTATTATATTTCGATGATATTCAAACATCAACAATTTTGTAAGTGCTTTGTCTTTTTCATAGCTTTCTGCCAGAAATACCAGTAAATTCTTTATTTTTTCTTTGATAGGAATGCTTTTCATGGTTTCTTTTTCAATAAGATTGTAAATCAGCTCTGCTTTTTGCTCTCCAAAGTATATGAGGAGTGTTTCTTTTGTCGGAAAATAATTAAAAAATGTACCTTTAGCGATTCCAGCTACTTTTGTAATCTCATCAACAGTGGTATTTTCGTATCCATTTGCTTTAAATAATCTTCCAGATACTTCAAAAATCTTGTTTTTTGTGTCCAGTTTCTTTTTCTCACGTAGGGAAATGCTATCATCTTCTCAATTGGTAATAATTCTTGTTCACTATGACCTTGGTCATACTTGACCTTGGTCATACTTGACCTTGGTCATATTTAAGGTTTTGGAATTTATATTTTTCAATAATAACAGATTTTGCAATGGGACTTTAGAAACATGATCAAAACCTTTGATTCATGTCCATAATTTGAAAGTAAAAAGGACTCGCGATTTACTTATCCCATGGTAGAGTAAAAGAGCGGCTTTCACCACTCCTTCTTATCAGACCGTGCGTACGGATTTCCCATATAAGGCTTTCATTTGGCATTGTCCCATTGCAGGAGATGGATCCATCAATTGATACCTCCACCGGTTTCGATCATCAGCAATTGTTCGACCACCTTCATAGATAATAAAATCATGCTCCATCGAAACGATAAATCGAATATTCTATCTCTTGAGTATCATGTTATTTTTTTTCGTACTATCCATATATCTTATGTGGCTTAACGCACTATAGATTGGGGTGAATATGATGGATAAGGTTGCAGACGAAAGGTTCTGGGAAATTGACTTCCTTCGCGGAATTGCGATACTCCTGATGATCATTTTTCATGCACTCTATGACTTCAATTTCTTTGGCAGCTATAACTTTGATCTCGATTCAGGACTATGGGTCTATGTAGGGCGCTCATCTGCCATTATGTTCATTTTTGTGGTAGGAATATCCCTGACCCTGAGTCGCTCAAGAGCAACAGGAATGAATATCCCGAAACCGGAGCTCTATCAAAAATTCCTGAAAAGGGGTGTCCGGATATTTTCATGGGGTCTTTTGATCACCCTCATCACATGGCTCTTTTTGAGAGATGGCGTTATTGTGTTTGGAATACTTCATTTCATCGGGCTTTCCATCATTCTGGCATATCCCTTTTTGGGATTGCGCACATACAACCTGCTGATAGGTGCTGGCATCATTGTTTCTGGTCTGTATTTAAGCGAATTTGCATTTCATTTCCCCTGGCTGCTGTGGCTGGGTTTTATCCCTTACGGATTCCACACTCTCGACTATTTCCCGGTCCTACCCTGGTTCGGTGTAACCCTGGTCGGTATATTTGCCGGCAATTCATTGTACCCGGACCACACGCGAAAATTTGAAATCAAAGACCTCACCTGGTTTTTCCCGGTACGATTGTTCTGCATGCTTGGCAGACGATCATTGCTTATATACCTGATCCATCAGCCAATACTGATAGCATTGCTCTACCTTCTGGGTTTTGTGGATATTGGGATATTGTTTTGATGGGGGTGTTGGAAACATTCGTTTTCCGGGTCACTTTCATAATGTAATTTATTTTATCTTAATTATATCTTGAATTGCATCAATTATTTCTTGAGTTTTTTGCGCATTTAATGTCCCATGTTTATTGTTTATTAAACTTTTATGAACTTTAAGTATCCAATCAAATCTAACTCGATTGTCTTTTTTAAAAGAATTTCCACTCTCAAGATCTGCATTGTCAATAGCAATGCAACAATCTGTTCGTAATTTACTGGTTATTGCACAACAAATAACATCATTATGGGTTGAATATTATAAATTATTCGGTAATATTAACCCCGGTCTTCTTTTGGAACCAGATAAATCTGAATAAGTAATCACAAACCGGCCGGATTGGAATTCCGGGGCATCCCGATGCGGATGCTCGAAGATTTGGCATCTCTCTTAGCTATCTTGCTTTCTATTGACTCGATCCAGGCGCAAAAACGTGATTTATAGAGACTGTTAGAAACAACCATTAAATCGATAACATTATTATCAATTAAAACAATTGTTTTAATTATGCCAACGACTATTACAATAAATGAAAAAACAAAAGAAAGGTTATCAGACTATAAGTTTGGTGACTGGACTTTTGATGACGTTTTAAATATGCTTATGAACAAGGTGTCTATTGAGGATATAAGCGCGGAACATATTGAAGAACATTATCGCCGCCTTGCAGATTTTAACGGAATTTCAAAAGAAGAATTTAAATCTCGAATAAAGAAAAGAGCTTCAAGTGGAAGTTGAGATTGTTGAGCCAAGATACAACTCCTTATGAAGTTCTGGTAGATGAGAGAGTTGAAAAAGATTTAGAAAAAGTCCCGAAGTACGTAGTCGATAAATTTCTAAGACTGCTTGATGAATTTGAGAAGAATCCTATTAGACCTAGAACTGGTTTTGATGTGAAACCCATGGAAGGATATCCGGGTAATACATATCGATTAAGGATTGGTAAGTATAGGGTTCTTTATGCAGTTGATGGTGATAATAAAAAGGTCAGGATTACTTCAGTCCAGCACAGAGGGAATGTTTATAAATAAGTTAATGGGCTTGACTATTGGATTTGTTATCCTCTTTTATATTTTGCAGGCATTTGGGCCTGTACCAGATGATGCTTTTTCAAATTGGACTGGAATTCTTGCTCCATTTGGCGCAGTCATGCGCTTTTTAGCGCCAGGCACTGAAGATGCTCTCTTAGCATTCATTGAGGCACTACTTATCACGGGTGGAACTGTAATAAAGAAGAATTAGCTATCCAGCTTTAGGCGCCTGATTTCAGATTTGAAGAAGTTGTTCCGTCCTCCTTATCGCATTATTCGAGCATGAAATCCTATCGCCTTCAGTCAACGACCCCGGACGTCGCAAGGCTTTGTCCGGGGCATCAGGGTTGGCGCATGATATTGTGCATATCAAAGTATGCTTCTGCTTTTCTCATTCACTATTAATAAAATTTCATGCACTTATTTTTGTTTTCTTCTGAATAAACAAATGACTCCAAATAA
>JAHYIS010000035.1 GCA_019429385.1 ANME-2 cluster archaeon
TCATAGTGGATGGAGTCTGCACTGTTGTTCGTCGCAGAGACATTCACCATAACATTAGTGGGTACCAGACCAATCGGGGCGTCATGGCAGCTGACACAATTGATGGCGCTGGCTGCATAGACGTCATGAGCGAACCAGGTAGTATTGACGGGTATGCTGCTGGTGTTCTGGTGGCAGCTCAGACATTTGTTGTCTGTATAGCCTGACATGGTACTGTGGTTGTAGAAGGCTGTGCCGTCAGTGGATGCCTGGCTCGTGTTGATCTCGGGCGGCATCTGGCTCAGGTTGGCGGTTATACTACTGTAGTACGTGGAACCGCTCTGGTGGCATGCTGCACATATCTCACCAGTGAAGTCTGTGATCTCACCTGAGAGTGGTGCCAGGTAACCAAGAGCTATAATACTGTGTTTGGTGTCGTTGTGGCAGTATTCGCAGGCTTCGCTGGTGGTACTCCAATAGGGTGTGGCATTCCATTTGTTGCCTGAATCGTTGTCATTGCTGTGGTATAACGGGTCAGGTATCCCTGGTATGGCGGCAGTGATATTGGTCAAGCTGTTGCCGTCCTGGTGACAGGTGGAACAATTGACCGCACTGGCATTACTGGTGGCATAGGTGTTGTCCTGCTGCAGGTACTTGACACCATGGATGTCACGCGATTCGAACAGGTGGCATTCGGTACAGTTGAGAGTACCGTTGTGCATCTCTTTTGCACCCGTAGTTACCGGATAGCCCAAACCGTCATGACAGGCGGTACAGAAGCTGGAGTTTTCAAAGACCAGTACTGGCTTGGTGAGACTCTGGTTATGCATCCAGCCACTGTTATGACAGCTGCTGTTGGTACAGTTGGGGGACGTGGAACCAAAGGTACTGGCATTAATACTGTGGTCAGGCACACTGGCGTTGAAGGTAGGATTTGCCATTGCGACCGTGAAATTGGTGCCCGGGTCCTGGTGGCAGTAACTGCAGTTGACACCGCCAGACCAGGTTCGCAGGTCTGTGCGGTTCTTACCATAGTGGGATGGGAGTGAATAGTTGGTACTGTAGTTGTCAGTACCTTCGGTGTAATCCACTTTCATCTCGGTAAGGTTATGGCAGACCACGCAGGAACTGGAATTGTCAGTAGCATTGGATGCTGCTTTCAATGCACTGCCGTTCACAAAATGCTGGTAAACGACAGGGGCATTGCTGACGTTGGTATATGCGGCTGTGCCGTTGTGGCAGTCATAGCACCTGTAGGGAGTCGAGTATATGTCGCCCATACCTGATGGTTCGCTACCGTCACTCTGATGGCAGGCCCAGCATAACTGGTTATCAGGATTGCCGGTACTTCCGCCGGTGCCTGTTGTGGCGTTGTTGATGGCACGGTGGATACTGGCATTGCTGTTGAGACTGCCGTTGATGGCGCTGACATTGACCAACCTGGTGGCAGTGGTGCTGCCTACGTTATGACAGCTGATACAATCAGATCCGCCGCCGGCGGTGATGTTGACATCGTGGAAGTCGATGGGTTGGCCACCGCCAACGACGTGGCAGGTCCAGCAATCACTGGCTTCAGCTGAGGCGTTGATGTGGGTAGTAACAGTGGGTGCTGTGCTGGTGATGTTCATGGGGTAGCCCCAGTAAGCGCTGTCAACCAGGGTACCGACACTGCTGTTGGCGCCAAGGTGGCATATGCGGCAATCTGAGGTGTTGGGCATCTGGTCGATGGTCTGGGTCCAGCGGTATGGACGCATGGCATCGTCATCAGCACTCCAGAGCCGCTTGAAGGCATAATTACCACTGGAATTATTTGCATAGCTTACACCATGGCATGTACCGGCACCGGTACTGATATTATAGGAATAACAGCTCGAGGGAGTGGCAATTTTCGTGGTTGAGCTGAAATACTGGCTCATATCAGATACTCCCACCGTTGCATTGGAATTGTTGATATGGTTGAATACGCGTGGGATAGCGCTTGATATGTCAGCTCGTATGCTGATGTTGGTCGTGAACGGACCTGCAGAGTTGTTATAGTGACATTCTTCGCAAATCCTTGTTGTAGCATCGTCCACTTGCCCGGGAACCATGGTCCAGAAGTCTACCGTACCGTTATGACAGGCAAAGCAACCTTCCATATTCTGGGGCAATAGAGGTGGAACTGGAGGAGTGTCGTAATCTATACCATCACCCTCCCAGTCAAAGCCGAAGGTATGGATATCACTTGCACTGGAAAGATTCTCTGCATGGAACGTAGTGTCAGTGCCATGACAATTAGCACAGAAACTGCCTGACGAATTCGCAGCAGGATGCCTTATCTGCGTAGCGTTACCCCATGAGGGGGCATTCGTAGTGTTCTTGTGGCATAAGGTACAGTCTGTTGTGGGCTGGACAGCACTGATGCTCACGGTCGAAAGGTTGCCGTAATGGGAGACATTGGACAGGTCGGTCTCGCTACGGGTGCCGTTGAACGGTTCAATGTGTGGAGTAAGACTGTTGTTGTGGCATGAGGCCGAACAGTTGTAACCAGTAGTCAAGTCTGTACTATCATTAAGTCCGGACGGTACATGTTCAATAGCTACGGGTATTGTATCGTTAAAGGTACTCCCGTTCGGTCTGCCATTGACGTGACAATCACCATCAGTACAATCCAGCGGATAGGTAGTGTTGGCAGGATTGGTTGCGCTCAGGGGAGCGGATGGATGCTCATTATTTGGTTCGCTGCCATTGCCGTGACAGGCCCAGCAGGCTTTACTCATTGTGTTGTTAAGGATCGTGACATTAGTAGCATTGCTGTTCAGGTTTGCATGGACACTGGAGCTAAAAGCACTAACGTTGACATCTTGATTGAGCTCTCCGCCAGTATCTCCATGACAGCCCAGACAATCCGGATTGCCTGATGAACCATTAATAACACCCTGGTCGTGCAGCGTGGTGGTGCCGACGATGTGGCATCCGTAACAGTTCCCATCCGCAGCATGGGATATCCGTGTAGCATTGAATAGGGTCCCGTTGTCGGTCTGGTGACAGTAGACACAACCCTGTGAGCCGCTGGGTCCCCAACCGACAGTGTCGATAACACTATGATCATCATTCGCAGTCAGGTTCTTGACATAATGGGCAACTACGTTCGTGGCACCGCCTGGCATATTAGACATGTTGGCAGTTCCACCCTGTACGGACTCGTTGAAAACAGTCACTCCCGTCAGACCGTGACAGGACTCGCCGGTTATGGTACTGCTGGTCTTCACATACTGGGTACCAGCATTTGACCAGTGGGAAGTGATGTTTATGCTCAGGCTGGTGTTACCGTGACAGTCTGTAGCATTATCACAGGACTTTGGCGGATATTGTGTTACATTGAACAGATTATGGTCTGATGGGTCCGGCTCACTGCCATTCCCGTGACACAACCAGCATGCTTTAGACACATTATTTACGAGAGGAGACGTATTCGTCGCATCAAAGTTCAGGTTGCCGTGTCCGGATGCTTCGAATACAACCACATCAACTGGCTGGCTGCTTTGATTGTGGCATCCTGCTGCCAGGCAATCTAAACCACTTATATCACCTAATACAGGTGCTATAAGCAGTTCAGTGGCAACTGATGTTGCTCCATGACATTTATCGCAATAGACATCTCTGGTGATATTATGTGGTTTGAATGTTGCTGGTGAACCATGGGAGACGTGCCATGTGGTCACAATTCCGCTATCGTTCCATACACCATAATTGCCGTCGGCTGTTACTGCGTACCCTGTAGCATTGGGTGCGGTATACATCTGGTCATGGCATCCTAAGCAATCCACGGTATCGCTATGAGTTAATGTAAACGCGGCTGTATGGTCTTCTGCTCTATGACATACTTCACAGCCTGTTTCTGCTGACGTGGTGTTCTCAACCTTGAACTCATGCATTCCCCTGCTAAAGCTAGCGTTCATGTGACAGTCGGTACAATCAAAACCTAACGTATCCCTGTGCGTTCCCGCGAACTTGGTATCGTGTGAGCCGCCGGGTTGGTGGCATTTCTCGCACAATTCAGTATTATTGGAGATTTCATCATAGACTGAATAGTTTGTATAAGAACTTGCAGTTGCATTATAGAACGCTATCGGGGCTCCACTTGTGCCAGTATTGTTCGGATATCCCCGATCATGCAAATTATGGCATACCCTGCACTGGATACCTTTCCAGTCTTCTATTGCTATGGATACGTTTTTGGGATCGAGAATTGAGGCGTTATAATTCAGAGGCGATTTGCACTTTGCACAATTGACATTGCTGTCACTGGCTCCGCTTCTTGAATCGGCATGGGAACTGTTGAGCCAGGTGCTGGATGCTAAATCTACTTTTTCTGGACTTCGTGTAGAGTGGCAGGGTAAGGAGCACGTGTATTGTGGGAACATTCCTACACCTGTACCACCATTAATTGCAAGAGGCATACCGCCGCTTGTATTGTATTCATAGTAGCTATGTTCAACTACCAGATTGTGGTCATGCGCATAGAGTGATGCATTCAGACCGAATGTCTGGGTTGTGTTTGCAAAGTGACAATCCGTACAATCTGCGCTGCTTGAATGTCTTTCATAGAAACCATTCTCATAATCTACATGACAACCTGCCTTTCTGCAGGTGTTGCTTTCGTTCACGATGTATCCTTTAGTGCCGGTACTATGACCACCAACTGGTTCATAACCGGTATGACAATCAGTACAATTTGGAGCACCTGGATTCAGGCTTTGATTGTGGTTTGTAGTATTTACAGCTGTGCCATAGGATGCATGACAGTCAGCGCAATCAAAAACCCCAGCAGATGCTATTTCCAGGTCAGTGATTGCCGATTTTGCTCCATGGCATTTTGCGCAATTGACATCCCTGTCGATATTATGTGGTTTGAACGTTGCTTCTGAACCATGGGAGAGGTGCCAGGTGGTTATATTTCCGCTATCGTTCCATACACCATAATTACCATCAGCTGTTACTGCATACCCCGTCGCATTTGGCTGGGTATAGGTTTGGTCATGACATCCCAGACAATCCACTTTGCCTGTATGGGCTGCTGATGATGAGAATGTATGGTCTGCTGGTTCATGGCATACTTCACATCCTGTTACTGCTGATGTGGAGTTTATGACCTCAAATGTATGCAATTCATCGCTAGACTCACTCATATGGCAGGTGATACAGGTAAAACCAAATGTATCCTTGTGACTTCCTGCGAACTTAGTATCGTGTGAGCTGCCGGGTTGATGGCATTTCTCGCACAATTCAGTAGCATCAGTTACCTGATCATAGACCGAGTAGTTCACATAAGAGCTTGCAGTAGCATTATAGAACGCCAATGGACCCGGTACATTCCTGTCACCCGTATTATTCGGGAATCTTCGATCGTGTAAGTTATGGCATACCCTGCACTGGATGCCTTTCCAGTCTTCTTCTGCTATTGTAGTGTTTGAAAGGATAGTGGCGTCATAATTCAGAGGTGATTTGCATTTGGCGCATGATTGCTTGCTGTCAGAAGCTCCGCTTCTTGAGTTTGCATGTGCGCTGTCAAACCAGCTTTCTGCAGCGTCTTCGACTTTAAGATCACTACTGTGACTATGGCATGATGCCATCGTGCATGAATAGTACGGGAACATTCCCAGACCTGTACCATTATTACTGGTGAGAGGTATACCACCACTAGTATTGTATTCATAGTAACTATGCTCAACGGACAGATTATGGTCATGAGCATAGAGTGATACATTCAAAGAGAATGTCTGGGTTGTGTTTGCAAAGTGACAATCCGTACAATCTGAAGTTGATCTATGTCTTTCATAAAAGCCATTTTCACCAACTATATGACAATCCGTGCATGTATTGCTTTCGTTCACGATGTAACCTTTGGTTCCGGTAGTATGAGCCCATATTGGATCATAGCCGGTATGACAATCAGTACAATTTGGAGCACTTGGATTTACGCTTTGATTGTGTTGTGTTGTGTTGAGTTTACAGCAATACCATAATCGTGATGGCAATCAGTACATTCCACAGCCGCAGCTACCGCTATCCAGTTCCCGAGAACAACAAGGATAAACAACATAAAAAATGAAGACAATATCCATTTTTTGATAGAATATGTCTGTTTGGCAGTGCACGACGGTGACCCGTCAAATCCCTTTTGTTGTTTTTGGATAGTCATTTTAATCCCTTGCTTATTACCCTATGAAAAGTAGACAATACCTACAATCAGTAATTGAAGCTGATACTCCACCTTTTTTAGGACACAACTTCTTAAATAATTACACTTTGAAATTGTTACAGCATACTTTCGAAACAATATAATTAAAAAAACATTATAAGTTCATCCGATATAATACTTATGGAATTATTGTTATAATCATCATTATACCTAATATAACAATCATTATAAATTTTAATACATAAAAATTGCAGACGAGCAAAAATCAACCTGTTTTCAGCTAAGGTATCATTTTGCCATCTAAATCCTGCCCGAAGGCAGGATAGAAGGAACAGCCACCTCAGGCTGTCCTATCGTGCCAGGTCAAAATTTTCCCTGACTATCTTAAGCGCGCAATAATTCCCGCACATGGTACAGGCTTCACTATCATCCGGCGCCCGGCTCTCCCTGATATGCCTGGCATGCTCGGGGTCAATGGCCAGAGAGTACATCTTCTCCCAGTCCAGGTCGCGCCGTGCCCTGCCCATCGCAAGGTCCTGGTCACGCTTACCCAGCTTTATCATATCCCCGATATGGGCAGCTATCCTTGACGTGATGACCCCGGTCCTTACATCATCAACATTTGGCAACGCCAGGTGTTCGGCAGGGGTGACATAGCACAGGAAATCGCATCCCGCAGCACTTGATATGGATGCACCGATGGCAGTCACGATATGGTCATACCCGGGCGCCACATCAGACACCAGCGGGCCCAGCATATAGAACGGCTTATCCCCGCTCATCCGTTTCATCAATGTCACATTGGTCTTTATCTCATCGATAGGCACGTGTCCCGGACCTTCCACAATGACCTGCACACCAGCGTCATGAGCCTGGTCAGAAAGTTCAGAGTTTATGACCAGTTCCTGGATCTGCGCGCGGTCGGTAGCGTCATGCACGGCCCCGGCACGCATACCATTACCCATGGAAAGCGTGACCTCATGTTCCTTCATGATCTCAAGCAGGTAATCGAATTCACTGTACAGCGGGTTCTCCTTCTCGTTATGTATCATCCAGGCAGTCATGAACGCACCGCCCCTTGAACATAGCCCGCCGTAACGCCCCTGTTTCTTTAACCGCTCCACCGTGAACAGGTTTATCCCGGTATGGATGGCCATGAAGTTGGTCCCGAGCTTTGCCTGGTCTACAGTGGCTTTGAAGAGGTCATCTTCCTTCATATCCACAACCGAGCCGTACTTCCTTGCCGCCTCGATAAAAGCCTGGTACAGCGGCACGCAGCCCACAGACAGTGATACGGCATCTATTACTTGCTTCCTGATATCAAGGAAGTCGCCGCCCGTTGATAGTTCCATCAGGGTATCGGCACCTGCTGCTTCCGCCACTTTTGCCTTCTCTATCTCAAGGCTTATATCGTTAATATCGGAAGACGTACCAATGGACGCATTGACTTTGGTAGTAAGACCTTTGCCGATACCGCAATGTTTAATTTCCCTGTAGGGAGTCACAGGAATAACTATCCGGCCCGCAGCAACGCCACGTCGAACGAATTCTGGCTCGACTCCTTCTGCTATAGCTACTTCTTTCATCACATCAGTGATGTTACCTTTATTTGCTTCATCTATCAGACTCATAGTTTTCACCGAAAATTTTTTGGTTAGGACATAGATAGCGTACCGGGTTATAACACTTATTAAAAAATTTACTTTAGTTTAAATCAAGTGTACTTGATTTAGGGCAGTTTTGATTGGGTTGTGGAGAATATCAACTGGTTTACTTCCTCAGGTGACGTGGGGCTATAGTACAGTAAGGGTACATAGGCGATAATTAGATATTTGATACTGGTGTATTATGGCCTCAAGTACTGTGTATACTGCCGCCGTGGCTTAGCCTGGCAGAGCGATTGATTCGTAATCAATAGGTCGTGGGTTCAATTCCCACCGGCGGCTTCTATGACCCAAAGTTCGAAAATCCCACTTTTTACCTTTTTGGTCAGGTCTATGTAGCCAGAACAGAACACTGATTTTATGCTAAAACTATGGAATGGTGAATTATGGTCCAGATTTCAAAGGTCAAAAATCAGACAAATTGAAGGAATATTGTGAAAATGTTCGGGTTGATTTGACAGATGGTTGAACAGTTACAAGAGAACGATACATACATTCATAAATCAGATAATCAATTCTGAGAACGGTGGGATGGATATCGTCCGGATAATAATCGATAAGGACCGTTGTAACGGCTGCGGTGATTGTGTTGTGGTATGCAAAAGCCGGAACCTGGAAGTCCGTGATGGTGTATGTGTTGCATCCCGGCCCGGTGAGTGCAAACTGTGTATGCTGTGCAAGGTAACCTGCCCGGTGGGCGCTATCGAGATAGAGGTATGAAGTTATGGACAAAGAAGAAGGATGCAGTTGTTTTAATGCTGCACTGGTGGATTATGCCCTCAAGAAAAAGAAGAGCAGCCTGCACAAGGCCACCTGTCCCGTGTGCCATAGGACATTTACAACCAACCGGCAGGGGGATGAGATGGTATGCTTCGACTGCCTGAAAGGTCTTAGGCATACGGTCGAGGTGCTTGGAATAGGTGGCAAGCAGTACCAAGACACACTGAATGCGGCAGAACAGGCGGTATTGGGGAGCGAGTTCAGGGTCATTCCTGTAACAGATGTAGAGACTATAATGACCTACGAGGTGACCGTCACACCAGCAGTGGTGGTTGATGGCAAGGTGATGTGTGAGGGCAGGGTGCCTGAATATGATGAAATATGTGAGTGGATAGGCAAACAAAACGATGCCTGAAAAAACCACATTTAATAAAATGTTATTTCATTCAGCTTCTTCCAGGATGAACTGCCTGTGTTCAACCATAGCTAATATATTGTTTACCAGCGATTCTGCCTCCGCGACGTCATAGACCTCTCTCACCGTTACCTTACCGGTAGAAAAAAAATTTACTTCCCTGCAGCCACTTCTTACGGTCAGCACACCAAGACGTTCGGAATATCTTCCATCCAGGTATTTATGCAACGAAGATATATCCGGTTGATGGTCCAGATACAGGATTATTCTTAATTTCCAGGGGTCGGAAATGCAGGGTAATACCTTTTCAATCCTGTTGACACGCATCATTCACCCACCGAGATTTATTGAAGTAGTGCTTTAACCTGCTCCATTATATCTTTTACCTCAGTGGGCTTCATATCCAGATCTTTCGATTTCTTTATGCCAAGTTCACTCAGTACTATGTGCTTATGTACCTGAATACCGGCATGTTCGAGACTCTCCTTTGCACATGCCAGCTGGCATCCGTCGATCACCACGATTATATCACATCCTTGTGCTGATCTGGTGATACCCTGTTGATGGGCACCTATACCTGCTGTGCACATCATGGTGCCGGCACCGTGCCTGGTCAGGTACAATGCTGCTTTATTGCTCAACTGTCCAACATTTGCCGCACCGGCACAGGGAAATATACCCACATTGTCGGATCCACATGAACACTGTATGTCTTTCATTTATTTCACCTCGATCACGCAGCCATATTACCAAAAATAAGTCCTGATATTGTGGCTGCAAATATCACCAGGATAATGTAGAGACCTGCTTTTTTTGCCCCCATTATCCTGGATATTACAATCATGTTAGGCAGGCTCAGCGCAGGACCTGCCAGCAACATTGTCAGTGCAGGACCCTTTCCCATACCTAATTTGGTCAATGCACTGATTATGGGCACCTCGGTAAGTGTGGAGAAATACATTAACGAACCCGAGACCGAGGATATCAGGTTGGCTGAAATGCTGTTTCCCCCTACCAGGGTTGCAACAAATTCACCTGGCAACAATGCCACCATGACACCTGCCAGAAACACACCGGCAAACAGCAGGGGAGTGATCTGTTTTGCAAGGAACCATGTCTCCTCCATCCAGCTTTTCAATTCTTCAGAAGTGTACCAGCGCCATGACAGTGCAATGGTTATCAGGACAAGCAGCAAAACGACTGCTTTTTCAAATGTTGTTGTCGCCAATCCCGCAAAGACCAGGATGGTCAGCAGCAATATGAAAATAATAGTAGTTCTTATATGTCCTTTATCGGTGTTGGATTTAAAACCGGGTCTGTTTTCATGATTGTGGAAAACAACCGACATGGTTAGCCCGATAACTATGGATAACCCAATGGCAGCTATGGCCCTTGCCGCCCCTATATCAAAACCTAATATTTGTGCCGTGTACACGATGGCGAGCAGGTTTATGGCAGGAGCCGAGTAGAGGAAGGTAGTGGCCGGGCCTATCCCGGCTCCACGTTTGTAGATACCGGCGAACAGCGGCAGTACTGTGCAACTGCAGACCGCAAGCATGATGCCACTTACCGCAGCGACCGAGTAGGTAATGTATTTTGGCGAATCAGCGCCAAAGTATTTGAGCACTGACTCCTTGGAAAAGAGGGAGGCAATGGCACCTGCTAAAAAGAAGGCTGGTACGAGGCACAGTAGGACGTGTAGGGCCAAGTACTCACGAAGGGCATCAATTCCTGCGGTTATTAATGTGCTCAACATAGTATTTCAAATCATATTGAAATGATTATACTTAAGTATTATGGTTTCAATAAATATTGAAATAATAGGTAATTAATCGAATTTAAAGAGGGATATGTTTGAAGATCGAAATACTGGGAACCGGTTGTGCAAAATGTAAAAAGGTCACTGATAATGTTAAGCGGGCAGTGGAGGAACTGGGGCTGGACATTGAGGTGGAGAAGGTTGAGGATATCGACCGGATTCTGGATTATGGTGTGATGATGACGCCCGCAGTCGTAATGGACGGCGAGGTAAAGGTCGCGGGTAAAATCCCTGATGTCAAGCAGATAAAACAGTGGATAACAGGATAACTAGATTATTGGAAAGATGGATTACCGGAGAATCTGATCATTAAATGCTCCGGTAACTAAATTTTTGTTCATACAATCAGAATTCCAGCACCTTTATCCCCATGTATCCAGTGCTGCTTTCAATTCACTGTGGGTCTTTGCATATTCCTCAAGGGATATGCCGTCAAGTGCCGCATCAACTGCCTGCCTGCAGGCCGTGGCACCAGCTACTGTTCCTTTTGGATGGGCATGTATTCCTCCGCCGAACTGCATGATAGCATCCTTCCCGAATATCTGTATCAGCTCCGGCACCATGGTGGGTTCCAGTCCGCCTGAAGCAACCGGGAATACAGGCTTGATACTGCCCCAATCCTGTTCCAGCATGTGCATATCAGGGTTCGCAGGAACATTTTTGAGCACGCATTCATCCCTCGGGGCCAGCACTTCGTTCTTTTCCCCGTGCATCTTTCCGACCACCGAGCCTATGTGCAGCTGGTCAAGTCCGATAAGGCGTACCAGTTTAGCTATTACCAGCATATTGATGCCATGCCGGGGATTACGGGTAAGTGCCGAGTGCATGCATCGATGGGCATGAAGTACCAGATTCAGGTCTTCATTGTTATCTCTCAGGGATTGGAGAGCGCTCCAGCCAACAGGAATGATATCTATCATGGCATATTCGCCGCCAAGGTCCTTTATTATCCTTGCCCGTTTCAACATCTCCTCGCAGGTGGGTGCAGTGATGTTGCACATGTACATTTTACGCTCACCGGTCTGTGCCTCTGCTTTTTCTCCAGCCTTTACGGTGAGCTCAACTCTCTTGTGGAACCTGTTGAACTTCTGGTCTGTCAGGTTCTCATCATCCTTCACCAGGTCGCAGCCTCCAAAAAAGGCATTATATGCCACTTCTGCATGCTTCTCGGAATTCAGCCCTACTTTTGGTTTGACAATAGTACCCACAAGTGGTCTATCTGTGACCCCGAGCAGCTCCTTCACACCCTGCATACCATACTTTGGTCCTTTGAAAGCCCGGATGACATCGTGCGGGAAAGAAATATCCATAAGGCGCAGATTATCCAGCAGTTTCATGCTGAAGATATTCCCGGCAATGGCGCTCAATATTTGCGGGACAGAATTAAGCTCGAACAGGTCCTGCGTATACGCAACCCTGACAGTCTGCTGTTTTTCATCAGCAAATAGTACATGGGGTTTCAGTTCTTCAGCCAGCTGCGGATTTAGCGTAGAAATATCACTCCATGTATCAATGGAACTTTCACCTGCCAGGTGGGAACAGGCATTGGTAAAACTCACATTCTGTGCCGGTTCAAGGTGATATTCGCAGACAAAATCCCGTTTTGTGGGTTTGTATTCAAGGTCAATGTAATCTTTTAACATATACATGCTCCATTACAGTTCATATCAATTTTTTTTACTGTTCTTCCAGAATAAGCTTTGGGAATCCTGCAATGACAGTTCTGCCATCTCTTTTCTATGGGTGGTCAGTTTCTCTTCCAGTCGTTTATCTCCGAGGGCAATTATCTGCGCGGCCAGTATCCCCGCATTTTCGCCCCGTTCTATCCCAACACTTGCAACCGGAATGCCCGCAGGCATCTGAGCTATAGACAAAAGGGCATCCATCCCATCCAGTGCAGCTTTTACCGGGACACCTATTACCGGTCTTATTGTGTGGGATGCTATTACGCCTGGAAGATGGGCAGCCAATCCTGCAATAGCAATAAAGACCTTTACTCCGGATTCATGGGCTGCGTTGATAATTTCAGTTACCCTTGCCGGAGTTCTGTGCGCCGATGCCACATTAACGTCATAATTTATCTCAAATCTTTCAAGTATTTCAATTACCTTCTTTGCAATTTCCGCGTCTGATTTGCTGCCTAGTATTATTGCTACATCGGTCATTGATATGCCTCATATTATGTTTACTACTATACGTGATAATTATTTAAACATTAACCGGTCTGTTGTTCAAAGACAGGTCAGTCAGGGATTTATCAGACAATGCTGGCAACGTAGGAAAAGTATGTGCAAGTTGATGGAAAAAACGGTCCTGACACCCTTGAATATAAATATCAGTAAATACAATCTGGGTTTGATAACATTTTTCACATTATTGTGCGAGTAAAACAGAGGAAATCGTGTGCGAAAAACCACACACGACCTATTAATCCTTCATTCCTTATCTGGAAACTGCCTGTCTATTGTCCATAACCATCGGTCAACGTTTTCATGAAGGCTACGATAGCATCTTCCTCCTTGTCTGATAATCCAAGGTTCCCCAACTCATTTGTGTTCACATTCATGCTCACTTCAGGTGCAGGCCATCCTGCATTGGGAACATCCCTTGTGTTGTAGAAATGCACAACTTCCTTCAGGCTCTTGAACGCTCCATTATGCATGTACGGTGGCGTTATGGCAACGTTCCTGAGGGTTGGGACTTTCATCTTGCCCATCTCACCAGAACTCATCACTATTCCGCCCAGTCCGTAATCCACGAACATTAATCCATCCTGATTAAAGTTTGGTGCAATTGGCGGGTAATAGAACGGATAGTAATACATCAATGCAGGTGAATCACCAAGCATTCCAAGATTGCTCGGAACACCCAGGTTATCATAGGTGAAATCCGTGAACAGGGGTTTAGCAGCATAGGGTCCTGCAGTGCTCGGATGGCATGCTGCACAATTACCTTTTTTGGGGTTATTGAACAGTTTAAGCCCTTTTTGTTCCAGAGGAGTTAATTTTATTTTCCCTGCCTGGTATTTGTCGTACTTTGAAGTAAATTTATTTAGCTCATCTGTATTCTCAAATGCTGCAATGGCAATAGCCATCTGGTCATAGGCTTTTTCCACATCAGCAAATGCATCTTGACCGTAAACCGCTTTGAAAAGGTCTGCATAGTTGGAATTGCTTATTTTCTTGATAACTGCAGATTTGCTGGGATTGTTCATCTCCAGAGGATTCAGGAACGGCCCTTTTGCCTGTTCTGCCAGATTAGATGCCCTTCCATCCCAGAACTGGCCTCCGACATACATCCCGTTAGCCTTATCATAATGGAATTCCGGACTGTAAGCTGCATATGCGGCTGTTGGTGAATTACGGTTCCCGAACCTCACAGGGATTGCTCCCTGGGAAACTGCACGGCTTGAGTCAGGTTCTGCAAACCCGAATTGAGGATCATGGCAACTTGCACATGACTGCCCTTGCGGTACAGATAAATTGTCATCGAAATATATTTTCTTCCCCAGTTCTTCCTGTGGAGTTAATCCATTCACTGCTGGTATTCCTACTGTTATGGTAAGCAGCAGGAAGATACTAAGCCATATTTTCATCTTCTTCATAGTAGAATCTCCCTTTGGTGTTCGATAAGGGTTGTGTATTTTCCAGGGAGGTTAAATCGGGACTCTTATTATAATCACGAGTATTCATCACAAATACCATGAATAACATTAAAAATTCCCTCTCCCCCCACAGTAACGTATAGATAAAATCCCTTATCATTCTCAATTTGGCAGCGTTAAATCCCCCTGGAATAACGCTCTAACCACAATAAAATAGGTGGTATTAACATATATACTTGGTGCAATATTATAAAATTTGACGTATAATTAAGAGACTGTCGGAAAAGTCGATATTTCGAGGTATTCAACCCTACCTGAAATTTCAATGTGGTAGTACATAGCGATTTACTGAGTTGAATTTCATTCAATGTTTTAATTTTGGTACTTTTCCGACAATCTCATTAATACAAAATATTACTTCCAACAAATCAAGAATCCCATGTTTGAAGTCCTCTCATGAGTATCTATAGTCATTATTTCCCTTGCCAGTTCCCGGTAACAATCCATAAGTACCCTATTTGCCTTAACAACCGTTACGTTCTATGCAACCACATACCGGGTGATATCTTCAAGACACGATGTGATATTCTGGATGGTTGAGACCTCAATAAATTTAACATTGCAGACCAGTAGAAGAGTATTTTAATATTCAAGGCATCTTCAGTCGCATATTCAATAGTAAAGTAAGAGCCTGTTAAATAATACGTATCCAGTCAGAGGGAACTGGAATGTCAGGCATTCCGGCTATAACAATCGATGGATTAATACCTTAGTATGTCGAGGATAAGACGATGACCCAGGTTAAAATAACTGATACGACCCTTCGGGATGCACACCAGTCCCTCATCGCAACCAGGATGCGAACCAGGGATATGCTCCCGATAGTTGAGAAAATGGACCAGGCGGGTTTTTTCTCCCTGGAAGTATGGGGCGGCGCCACCTTTGATTCATGTATCCGGTTCCTGAACGAGGACCCCTGGGAGCGCTTGCGCAGTTTGAAACAGGCTATCAGAGAAACCCCACTCCAGATGCTGCTTCGTGGCCAGAACCTTGTGGGTTACCGCCATTATGCCGATGATGTTGTGGTCAAATTTGTGGAAAAGGCTGCTGAGAACGGTATCGGTGTTTTCAGGATATTTGATGCGGTCAATGATATCAGGAACATGGAGGTATCCATTAAAACCGCAAAAAAAACCGGAGCGCATGTGCAGGGTACCATCAGTTATACTACCAGCCCTGTACACACTACCGAAAAATTCGTCGAATTTGCCCATGAACTGGCATCACTTGAATGCGATTCTATCTGTATCAAGGACATGGCAGGACTGATTGCACCCATGGATGCCTATACACTTATCAAATCCCTGAAAAAAGAAATAGGGCTGCCTGTTGACCTGCATTCACACAGTACCAGCGGCATGGCTCTCATGAGCTACATGGCGGCATGCAAGGCAGGCGTGGACATCCTGGACACGGCCTTTTCACCATTCGCGGGGGGAACATCCCAGCCTCCCACCGAAACCGTGGTGGCAGGACTCAAAGGGACCCAATGGGATACAGGACTGGACCTTGTCCACCTGATAGATATTAAAAGATATTTTGAAGAGATAAAGGAAAAATATCGCGGTATCCTGGACCCCATATCTGAGAAGACCGATACCAGTGTACTGGTCTACCAGGTACCTGGGGGGATGCTCTCCAATCTGGTATCCCAGTTGAAAGAGCAAAATGCAATGGATAAATTTGATGATGTACTCCTGGAGATGCCCCGGGTCAGGGAAGACCTTGGTTATCCACCACTGGTCACTCCTACAAGCCAGATAGTGGGCACCCAGGCGGTCATGAATGTACTGATGGGTGAGAGATACAAGGTCATTCCCAAGGAAGTTAAGGAATACGTGAGAGGCATGTACGGACGCTCACCTGCCCCAATTGATAAAGGGATATTGGATAAGGTGCTGGGTGATGAGAAGCCCATAACCTGCCGGCCTGCAGACCTGATTGAACCTGAACTGGCCAGGCTGGAGAAGGAGGCCAGGGAACTGGGTATTGTAGAGAAGGAAGAGGACGTGCTGACCTATGCCCTGTATCCACAGGTGGCTCCCAAATTCCTGAAAGGGGACGCTGAGGAGGAGAAACTGGTCCAGTCGGTCCAGGAACCTGTCCAGGCAGGGGCCCAGCGTGTGTATAACCAGTTCAAGGTGGTAGTGGACGGAGAGGTGTTCCAGGTAGAGGTCGAACCGACCGGTGAGATGGCGATACATGAAACTAAATCGGCACCTCCTGCTTCTGTGGAAGGGGGAATAAAAAGCAGTATGCAGGGTATGGTGCTGGGGCTGAAGGTCAAACCGGGTGATGTCGTTGAGGAAGGGAATGTTGTGGCAGTTATCGAGGCTATGAAAATGGAAAATGACATTCATGCAACACACAGCGGCATTGTCAGGGAGATATTTGTGAAAGAAAGCGACTTTGTGGCTGCCGGCGATGTTATTATGGTTGTCAGTTAGAGGTTGTCCCGATGTTCGAGAAGATACTGGTAGCAAACAGGGGCGAGATCGCCATAAGGGTAATGAGGGCATGCCGCGAGATGAAAATACAGACCGTGGCTGTATATTCTGAAGCAGACAGTCATGCATTGTTTGCAAAATATGCTGATGAGGCCCATTATATTGGGCTGCCACCGGCCAGCCAGAGTTACCTGAGGCGCGACCGCATCCTTGAAGTGGCTGAAAAAACAGGGGCTCAGGCTATACATCCAGGTTATGGTTTTTTGGCCGAGAATGCTGATTTTGTCAGGGAATGCGAGAAAGCGGGCATTGTTTTTATCGGGCCGTCCAGTGCATCTATCGATGCCGCCGGCAGTAAGATAATGGCTCGCAAGACCATGGAAAAAGCTGGCGTTCCTGTCATTCCGGGCATATCAGAGAAAATCGTGGATAATGATGTTGCCATTGATGGCGCTCAGAAAATAGGATATCCGGTCATTGTCAAGGCTGCTGCGGGCGGGGGCGGGATCGGGATGAAGATAGCATATAATGATGCTGACCTCATAGATGCGATACAGTCCACCCGAAAAGTGGCACAGTCCACATTCGGGGATTCGACCATTTTCATGGAGAAATACCTGGCCAGTCCCAGGCATATTGAATTTCAAATTATGGCTGATTCACACGGCCATACCGTGCACGTGAATGAGAGGGAGTGTTCCATACAGAGGCGGCACCAGAAACTTATTGAGGAGTCTCCTTCGCCTGTCATGACTCCTGAATTGAGGGATGAAATGGGCGCTGCGGCCATCAGGGCTGCGAAAGCAATAGATTATACAAACGCGGGTACTGTGGAGTTCATGTATTCCGATGGGGACTTCTACTTCCTGGAGATGAATACCAGATTGCAGGTAGAGCATCCCATCACTGAGATGGTTTCCGGGCTGGACCTTGTCAGGGAGCAGATACATATCGCAGCCGGTGAGACCATGGACTGGAAGCAGGAAGATATTAAGATCAACGGGTGGGCCATGGAATGCAGGATAAATGCCGAGGACCCGTTGAATGATTTTGTGCCGTCCCCGGGTAAGCTCTTGCGCTACAGGTCGCCGGGCGGTCCCGGGATACGGGTGGATAGTGGAGTTCATTTTGGTTATACGATATCCCCATTCTATGATTCCATGGTGTCCAAGTTAATATCATGGGGACGTGACAGGACCGAGGCTATTGAGAAGATGAGGCGCGCGCTGTATGAATATATTATTGTGGGTGTGACTACCAATATCCCGTTCCACAAGGCTGTGTTGAGGAACCCTCATTACATCAATGGTGAACTGTCAACCCACTTTATCGAGGATTTTGACATAATGTCCGAGGTGGCAAAAGTGGTTGAGCAGGAGAAGGAGAAGGGAGTGACCCTGGCTTCAGCCATTGGTGCTGATGACCATAAGGTCGCCGCCATCTCAGCTGCTGTGAAGACGTATATCAGCGGTAGGGAGAGTTTTTCATCGAGTAAACCTAATAAGTAATTATGGGTCACAGGGAAGAGATTCTGGATGTCCTGAGGACAAATCCCGAGACATACATTTCGGGTGAGGAACTTGCCCAAACCCTGGGTGTATCCAGGACAATGATATGGAAGTATATCGAATCTTTACGCCAGGATGGGTTTGTGGTGGAATCCGTGACCAACCGGGGTTACCGATTGGTAAGTGCACCTGACCTGCTGTTGAAGGATGAAGTGCAGAGGAACCTGAATACCGGTTTTGTCGGTAAACAGATATATTATTTTGATGAGATTGATTCTACGAACCGTAAAGCCAGGGAACTGGCACCCGGCTGCCCGGACGGGACGCTCATTGTAGCAGAGCGGCAATCTGAAGGCAGGGGGCGGATGGGCAAGGAATGGTATTCCCCGCCGGGTGGGGTCTGGTTATCGATCATCCTGAAACCCGACATCTCCCCTGAGCATATTTACCGGTTGACGTTGGTGGCGGGTGTGGCTGTGGCTGAAACCCTGGTTGATATGGGGATTGCGGCACAGATCAAATGGCCCAATGATATTCTCATTAATGAGAAAAAGGTCTGCGGGATACTGACCGAGGTGGATGCCGAGATGGATGCGGTGAACTTTGTGATCGTCGGTATCGGGATAAATGCTAATATTGAACTTGATATGCTGCCGCCCCTTTTTGGCGTCCATTCCACCTCCCTCAAGAGCGAGGCGGGCAGTGCCATCAACAGGGTGGAACTTGTCCAGCGATTGCTTGAGCGGTTCGAACAGGATTATGGTACGTTCATGAGCGGGGATTTCGATTCGATACTCAAGCGCTGGAGGGAGCATTCTGCCACCCTGAACCGCCGGGTGAGGATCGTCACGAGGTTCAGGACGATCGAGGGCGAGGCCGTGGGTATTGACCATGATGGGGCCCTGGTTGTGGAGATGGAAGACGGGACACTGGAGAGGGAGATTACGGGGTCCTGCGTGCATTTGTGAAGGGTGGGGTGTTTAGTGTTGTGGGGGCTGGCAGGCGCTTTTCGATTCTTCCTGCGGGCTTAGGGTGCGAAGTGGGGATCGTTACTTGAGTAGATGGTTGCAGCCTGCCTGAAGTTCTCTGTGCGTTAAAGAGGTTATCCTCGATGTTTGCAGGTGTGGTGGCAAGTTATCTGATTAGCGGATGGTCGCAGTAATTAGGCTACTAACGTCCTATTTTTTTCAACTTCCGATATAATATCTATTATGGCATTTTTCAAATGAGATATTTGGGATATTTTCATAGGAATCCCTAATAATATTGTTGCATTTTCAACATTCGATATCGGTGAAACGTAATTTAATTTTACCGATAATATTTCATTAGTAGGATAACACAAAAATCCAATTTTATTTTTATTTTTACTAAAGGCACTATAAGCAAATAATTGATGAATATCCTTTCTATGCTCTTCTTTTAATGTCTCTGTAACACTTGTTAGATTCAATAAATGCGACTTATATTTAGCATCTATTACAAAATCCAAGTCATCTTTTATTAAAATTATATCTGGCTCTAAATAATTAAGACTCCAAGGAGGTATGTAGCTAGCATGACGTTTTATTTTATAATTATTTAATTGGACAGCACCAATCTCAGAAGATATTTGTTGAAATAAAAATTGAACATATCTTTCAAAGACAATTGAATAATCAATTCTCCAAGCAGTAATTTCTTCAAAATTATTCTTCAAAATTTTATTTGCTTGTGACTTTAGTTTCTTAATAATCAATGGATCAGAATTGTGAATGGAAAGTTCTCGAGAAGATCTTTCTTCAAAATTCTTCAATTTAGTATCTAGAAAAATGAATGTATTTTGAAGTTGAAATTTAATATCTTTAGGCGTATTTGATGAATGAATTTCTTTTTTGGCAATATTATATACAAACTTCAACTCGAAAAACTCACGATGAAATCTTGTTAAAACATTCTCATGACAAGGATAAAACAATCTCATTTTTGGATCAAATTCTTTTTCAGCGTATTCGTCCCAATCAACTTGAGATTTTGGAGTACTATAAATTCGTTTAATGTTCTGAAACTTATTCCAGTTTATTTTCACGGCCCGTTGTAATATCTTTACATATTTTACGGATTCTAAATATAGTGGGGGTTTTACATTATTATTAGAAGAAAGTGGAATTGAATGTTTAAATTCAGGAGTTATTACTGATTCTAGAAGATTTACCAAATCAATATATTCAGAATAATGATCATGACTTGAAGTATATCTTGGTCTAACTACAAAGTCACCAATCTGCTTTCCAGTGTCAGGAGATCGTAATGGAATAGCTCCAACAAATTTACGAGATCGAAAATTTAATCTAATATCTTTACCTATCCCTTCAATTTTTGGAACTACATCGATAAAATCAAATAATCCTATATTATATTCTAAAAATTTTTGCAATGCCTCGCCTAAATATCGTTTATCTGCCTTTTTAAACCACTTTTTTTGAAGCTCTAATCCTGAAAGAGATTTTGATTTTTCTGTTAAACAAGGAATCTCAAAGAATATATTGTTGTTTGAGTTCATTCAAATATATCCTCACCTAATCGATCGTAAAAATATTTTGAAAAATCTTCTTTTGCGCTTAATAAAAGACCTTCTGCAAAGTATTCTTTTATTAAAGGCATTAATTCGTATCTAATTCGGCTTTTCATTTCGTCTTCAGAATCTGCTATGAAATAACCGTGGCCTGGTTGTAAGGATAATTCTTCGCTATTTGCATACCATTTAAATATTTTATCAAATCCCATAAAATCTTCTTTGGAAAAAATATTTGGAATTACTTTTGGTTTCATGGTGTACCAGGCAAATCGCCTTCTTAAAGCAAAATCAACTACTGCAAGACTTCTGTCTGCAGTATTCATAGTACCTATCACGTAAAAATTTGAAGGAACTTTATTTATTTTATATCCTCCTCCAATGTCAATTTCTACTGAATCGTTTTCCAATTTATATTCAAATAAATAAAAAATTGGTCCTAATATATTTGATAAATTTGCTCTATTAATTTCATCAATTATTAAAACAACATTTTTTTCAGATTCAACCGCTTTTTTTAATGACTGATAGAAAATTCCCTTTTGCTCAATATATCCTACTTGACCCTCTTTGAGATTAGGCTTAATTCCGTATATAAAATCACTATAATTTGTCTCAGCATGAAATTGAGTGAAAAATACTTCAGCTTCAAGTTTAGTTCCTATTATCTTTGCTAATCTTGTTTTTCCGGTTCCAGGTGCCCCTTGAAGAATTATAAATTTTCGTTTTGTGACTAAATTTAAAACTTCATTAATTTCATCTTCTTCATTTAGCTCCTTTTTATTTGATATCTCATCAATTGCTTTATTAATAGCTTTTCTTTGGTTTGCGTTACTTGCCCATTTTCGCATTTCTGCATAAGCAGCAACGAATCCAGTAATAATTCTTTTACCATCCAGACTCACAGGATTGTGGATTATTTCGCACACAGGAAGAACTTTTGAATACATTTTTAGTGACTCCTTTAAATGTGGTATGTTCGAAGTGAATTGTGCTGGTAAGTTGGTTTCTATATCCAAGAAAGAAGTTTTACAAAAACCATTTTGACTTATAATTGAGGAAAATAATCTTCTAATTCCGGGTAAACTAGCTAATTCGTAATCATTTTTAAAACCTAAAGACCCCACACCTAAAGATATAATCCAACTTTTATTTTCGTTATCTGGAAAAATGACGAGTGAAAAATCGTGATATGGACCAGTTGCTTCTTCCTCTGGAGATATGAATCCAAAATAGGCACCACCCTTCTTAAAGGCATCTTCTTTTGTGTTTTTCCTAAATATGTAACTTTTCAAGTATTCATCATCGATTTTTGCCCCATAATTAGATGCTAATTCACTAATAAATAGAATTGTTTCTTCAATCATCATTTTCAACTCCCATCATTTTTCAAAAACTTTAATATATTTTTTCCTTCATTTGTTATTTCAAAAAGTTTTCCAATTTTATCCTCTGGATTTAGACATGTAATTAAACCATTTTCAAGTAAATCAGATACTATAAATGAAGCTTGAGACATTGCGATTTTAGAAGTATTTTTAATTTCTTTAATTGTAAGAGGTCTAATTGAATTATATAAAATGTTCAATACTTCGACTCGTCTTTTCCCTCGTTTAAGCCATGCAAATTTATTCCAATCCATCCATTAATAATAGAAATAATTAATATTTAAAACAGGTTAACAATAAGTTAACAACATATTATTTTATTTTCTATATAATATATAATCATGCAATCACAGAATTTGGATTGGTGATATATAACCTATTACCCCTATTTCAGATTACCAACCGCCCCCTTATTTCCTTCACTCTGTCCGGGTGCCCGCCTCGATATGCTCCGCACACCCTTGTGGTGTGGCGGACTGGCAGGCGCTTTTCGATTCTTTCTGCGGGCTTTGGGCGCGAAGTGGGGATGGATGCTTTTGTGGGTGGTTGGAGGTGGAGGGCTCGAATCGCATTAAAAAGCAGGCATTTGGTGGGATATTCAACTCTCCCTGCCACCGCTGCCCTTCAGGGCGGCATGGTGGCAGCCAACATTATTGCCTCATGTTGCCTGGGTTCGGAGAGTCAGGAATGAGATACAGGGTGCCGATTATGAATGTGATTCCTGCTGCCCCTTCGGTTCACTTATGCAGGGTGCCCCTCCCGGTATGCTCCGCCTGCCCTTGTGGCGAGGGTGCTGGCAGGCGCTTTTCGATTCTTTCTGCGGGCTTTGGGTGCGAAGTGGGGATGGATGTTTGGATGGGGGGTTGGAGGTGGGGGGCTCGAATCGCATTAAAAAGCAGGCATTTGGTGGGCTATTTAACTTTCCCTGCCACCGCTGCCCGTCAGGGTGGCATGGTGGCAGCCAA
>JAHYIS010000036.1 GCA_019429385.1 ANME-2 cluster archaeon
TGACATTTGAATCAAATACAGGAACCCCACGCTCAGATGGATAGGACATGATGCCGTTGTCGTCCACATTCCATTCCTGTGGAGCATTGTGGTTTCCGAACGAAGCCCACAAAAATGCGATCAGGATAATGGCCGAGCCAACTGCTATGAGAATTCGGGCTCTGCTGGTCTGCTTTTGGGTCTCTGCCTGTTGCTTTTGTCGTATCTCTTTTTTCGATTTGGTTTCAACAGGTAGGGTTCTTCGTTTCTTTGCCATCAGGATGCTAGAATAATCTGGTTATATATCTCTTTTATGATTCTTTTCGCATCACGATCAATTCATTGATACACGCTACTGCCACCGGCGTACCCCCGCGGGTCCCTGTGCAGGTAATGGACGGCACATCAAGTCCACGTACCCGTTCCTTCGATTCGGCGGCGTTCACGAACCCAACAGGCACGGCAACAATAAGCGCCGGCCTGATACCGTACTCGACCATGCGGGATACCGTGATAGCAGCCGAGGGCGCATTCCCGATCACTACAATGGAGTCCTGCAGGTCCTGCCCCACGGTCAGGAAGCCTGCCGAGGTCCTGGTAATACCCAGTTCCTGCGCCAGATCGTCACTGCCCTTTGCATCCAGCACGCATTGTACCTGGCAATGATGCCCGGATTTTATAATGCCAGTCTGCACCATCCTGATATCAGTGTATATCAACACGCTGGCAGATAAAGCGTCCAGCCCCGCCCTGATGGGGTCAAGACCGAATACCAAAAGGTCCTTGAACGCAGGGTCACCCGTGGCTACCACACAGCGCTGTCGTATCATACCTTCAGGACTGTTGTCTTCCACGATCTCTCTGGCAATGGCGCGTCCCGTTTCTGCAATGGTCATGGCCTCAGGGGTAGTGGCGCCGGGTTCAATGCATCTGCGTACCAGTTCCGGGTCTATCTCCTTTGTGTGATGCCCGGCTGTTTTGATTATATCAGTATTCATATTTCTTGTGATACCCCCTGGGTGTTATCATCTTAGAACCCCATATCCTGGATTCGCTATTGCCAATAATTACTGTCGTACTCATATCCACCTCTTCGTCGTGATCCATTGCCTTACCCAATGTGGTTACGGTCACAGACTCGCCTTCCGGGCGCAGTGCATTTTTAACGATACCCACCGGCACCGTATCTGCCCGATGACGCCTGATTATCTCTATTGCCCGAATGTAGTTCGTATTGCGCTGCCTGCTTTTGGGATTATAGATACCGATGACCATATCCGAAGTGGCGGCCGCTGCCAGCCGTTGTTCAATAACATTCCATGGCGTGAGCAGGTCACTGAGACTGATAACAGCAAAATCACTGACTACGGGCGCCCCCAGCAGACTTGCGACCGCGCTCAGTGCCGTCACACCGGGCACCACCTCGATATCCACCTTCAGGTCAGAATGCTGGGCCACTTCCAGCACCAATCCGGCCATGCCGTACACATTGGAATCCCCGCCGCTGACCATGGCTACCTTCCGGTCACGTGCCAGTTCAATAGCTTTGCGGGCCCGGTCAACCTCCTTTCCCATACGTGACCTTATGACCTGCTGGTTGGTGATAAGATGGCTTATCTGGTCCAGATAGGTCCCGTTACCGATAATGACATCTGCACGTTCCAGCACTTCGACGGCCCGCAGGGTCAAATGCTCTTGAGAACCCGGTCCAATTCCAACCACGTAGAGTTTCCCGTTACCGTGCAATTGCGATAGTGACATTGTTGAATACCTTTTTCTTCATGATGAGGGTGTGTTCCCGGCTCAGTGCCAGTGCAGCCGGTTCACATACCCCGGTCAGGCCCAGCCGTTTTGCCCTGGAATCCGACGGGGGATTGATGGAGTTGATAATATTCCCGGGGACGAATACGATATGTCCTCCGATGATGCTGATTGCTTCGATGAGTCCTGCTTCGTGTTCCTTGACATCGGCTGAGGCAAATAATTCCACATCTGCCATGCCCAGCCCTGATTCTGATAATGCTATCTGGATAGCATCCACCACATTGTCTGAAGATACATTGCGCCTGGCACCTATACCTACGATGACCCCCTTTTGTCTTTCACCTCTCTTTTTCTGGAGCACACTAACGTCCGGGTCTACTACAACCACTTTTGGCCCATGTATCTCAATTACCGGCAGGTCAGATGTTAGCAAATGGGAATTGACAGACCGGGTCGAATCCCTGTTCACAATACTGCAGCCCAGCGCCTGCGCCGTCCCTTCAACTGAAGGCCGCCCCAGGCTTTCGGTTGCTGTGGTGATGACGGGATGCGCGCCTGTTCCTGCAAGACGCTGTGCCAGTTCGTTGGCTCCATGATGGCCACCGCACAGGGCTATGGCATAGTTCAGGCCCGCATCTACAACCACTACGGGTGGGTCGGTCCATTTGTCATCGAGAAATGGAGCAAGCTCGCGGACAACAATACCGCATGCCATTACCGCTATGATCGCTTCGTATTGCGTAAAAGCGGTCCTGAACGCATCCTTACTGTAGGGGATAAGGGCTCCGCCAACACATTCCTGTATCTGCTCAGCAGCGTCCCGATTATGTTTAAGATGGACTATTCCGGTGCGTATAGGTGGGACCTCCTGTAATGTACAGGGTCAACCACCCCGCCGATAAGTATCATAGATGAACGGGTAAGGCCTGCCGCCCTGACCCGGGCCGCAATATCAGAAACAGTGCCCCTGATAATCAGCTGGTCATCCCAGGAAGCGTGGTACACCACTGCCACCGGGGTGGCAGGAGGATATTCCACTACCTTCATGACCTCTTCAATCTTGCAGGTGCCCAGGAATACTGCCATGGTGGCGCCGTGTCTGGATAATGCTGCAAGGTCGTCCTCTTCAAGGGTCTCCCCTGCCGGCCGTGTGATGATGAGGGTCTCGCTAACGCCTTTCAGGGTCAACTGGGTACCCAGGGCTGCCGCCGTGGCGAAAATTGATGAAACACCAGGAACGACTTCCACTTCAACATCGTGTTTTGCCAGTTCATGTATCTGCTCAATAATAGCACCGTACAGGGAAGGGTCGCCGCTGTGAAGCCGCACGACCTTTTGCCCTTTCTTTACTGCATCCACCATTGTGCTGGTGAGCTCTTCCAGCCGCATCCCGTAACTGTCAATTGTCTGGCCCTTGCTCGTGTCCAGCAGTACAGGGTTGACCAGGGAACCGGCATATACCACCAGGTCAGCATTCTCAAGCATTCTCTGACCTTTTACGGTTATCAGTTCAGGGTCGCCTGGACCCGCTCCTACGAAATATACTTTGTATTTACCGCTCACGTGGTTTCCTCGCATGGATCATACTGAAATAATCTGCTTTTTCAGGCATATTTTCTTTACCCTTTATGATAATTTCATCTTCAGTGTACAACTTCTGGGCAAGGACGAATTCTTCAAATCCTTCATCCACCAGTCCATTTACGATCTGACAGGGACGCCGGGCTTTCAGGACGATCCTGTCAGTGAAAGGTGAACCGTCGCTTACCTGGAATGAAGATTCTATTTCAATACCGGCCCTGGCCGCAAATGCTGTAATTGAGCTGATACCGGGAATGGTCTCTATGAAAATATCGGGATGACGTTGACAGATGAGCCTGCGCAGGTGGGTGAACGTGCTAAAGAAGTTAGGGTCACCGATAAGGCCGAATGCTGCCAGTCCAATCCTGGCATGCTGTGCTACAAGGTCAGCGTTCTCTTCCCAGTGTGACCGCAGAACCTTTTTGTCCTTTGTCATGGGAAATTCAAGCAGTTGCGGCCTGGCATAGGGTTCGACCAGCTGGGCAGCCAGGCGGCCCGGTGCAAAGACAATATCGCTGCGTTTCAGCATCGCTATTGCCTTCAGGGTCAGGAGTTGCGGGTCGCCGGGACCCAGTCCAACACCTACCAGCATTCAGGGTACCTCCTTTTGGGTATCGCCTACAATGATGTAGACCGGATTTATAGGTTTGAATGCAATATCATCCGCCAGTGGATAACTTTTTGCCACCTGGACATGAACCGCTTCCTCGAAAAATCCTCTGTCCTGCATGGTCCTGATGATGGTGGCGGCAGTCTGGAGGCGAACTGCATTCACTACGATCCTCCCCTGTACCTTTTTTTCAAGTACTCCGAGCACGCTGATGATATTCCGGGTGCCGCCTATGAATGCACAATCCAGGACGGGCAGCACATCCAGAGCCAAAGGGGCTTCCCCGTTAATTATCGTAATATTGTTGACAGCAGTTGATTCTACATTCCGCCGGGTCGCATTGATGGCTTCTTCCCTGGAGTCTATGGCATAGACCTCTGCTGCCACTCTGGATGCCATGATGGATATGCACCCGGTACCACAACCTATGTCTGCGAAAACATCGTTTTTTGTGAGTTGCAGCTTTGAAAGTGATATGGTAGCAATTTCGGGTTTGGTGGGTCCGCCCTTTACGAATTCCATGTATTTGTCGCCTGTAATCGTGAGTAAAGTAAAGTCAACTTGATTTGGGTCAATTTAACTTGTTATAATATATAAAGTATGGGAGTTTATTTAAATCGAGGGCTGGAGTATAATCAGGCACAAAATCCGATATTATCGCAAGTAATATATACAATATGATTTTATTCCGATTTGCGTGATTATCATGTCAAAGAAGACTATTCAGGATATTAATGCAAGAATCACTGACGGAAGTGTTCATGTTGTTACTGCCGAAGAGATGCCGGGCATCGTGGCAGAACTGGGGGCTGATGGCGCGGCCCGTGAAGTGGATATCGTTACTACCGGCACCTTCGGAGCCATGTGTTCCTCGGGAGCTTTCCTTAACCTTGGTCATTCCGACCCTCCCATCAAGATGCAAAAGGTATGGTTCAATGACGTGGAGGCATACACGGGCCTGGCCGCAATCGATGCGTATATGGGAGCAACCCAGCTCAGCGAGAGCAGGGGTATGGAGTATGGCGGCGGCCATGTCATCGAGGATCTGGTGGCTGGAAGATCAGTTGATATCCATGCCACGGCCTATGGTACTGATTGCTATCCCCGCAAGCTGCTGGACACCACAGTGACCATTGACGACATTAACCAGGCAACGATGTTGAATCCCCGCAATGGCTACCAGAAGTACAATGTAGCCACCAACTGCTCGGACCGTACCCTGTATACCTATATGGGAACACTGCTGCCTGATTGCGGCAATGCTACATATTCAGCTGCAGGCGTACTTTCCCCATTATATAATGACCCGACCTACCAGACCATCGGCGTGGGGAGCAGGATTTTCCTGAGCGGGGCACAGGGTTATATCACTGGCCAGGGTACCCAGCATGATCCCACCAATAATTTTGCGACCATAATGGTCCAGGGCGACATGAAGCGGATGAACAAAAAGTACGTGAGGGGGGCTACCTTCCATGGATACGGCACGTCACTGTATGTGGGTATTGGCATACCCATACCTATCCTGAACGCTGATATTGCACAGGCAACTGCCATTACTGATGCTGACATTACCACGAATGTACTGGACTACGGCGTGGCGCGCAGGTCCAGGCCCATTCTGCGCAAGGTAACCTATGAAGAGCTGAAGTCAGGAATGATAGACATTAACGGCAAAGAGGTTACTACGTCGCCTATGTCCAGTTTCCATGATGCCAGGGCTATCGCCGAAGAATTGAAGGATTGGATAAAGAAAGGTGAATTCTATCCAACTCTTCCGGTCGAGAACCTTCCCAATACCGGTGTGGTGTTCAAGCCCATGAAACAGATGGGGGAACAGCCTACTGTGGCCGATGTAATGGCCCAGCGGGTGACCACTATCAGGCAGGGCCTGACCGTTGAGGATGCTGCCAGGGCTATCACAGAGGGGAATTTTAACCACCTTCCCGTGGTCTCTGATGAGGACAAGCTGGTAGGTATAATCACAGCATGGGATATTGCCAAGGCCGTGGCCAAGAGCAAGCGGGACAAACTTGATGATATAATGACCCGGAATGTGGTCACTGCCGATACCTCTGAGCCTGTTGACACGGCAGCAAGGAAGCTGGAACTGCATAATATCAGTGCCATGCCAGTGGTGAATAAGCACAGCAAGGTTGTGGGTATCATCACGAGCGATGATATCAGTAAACTGGTGGCAAGGAGGTAGAGAGATGAAATTCATATTACATGCAACCCCGGAAATAACCCCAAAACCTCTGATCGCAGAAGTTATACTGGAAACGGGGACACTGCTGAACATTGACCGGGCTGATGTGAAATCCAGCGGTGGTGAAGTGATAATTGACGTACATCAGGACAGGTATAATATAGTCACGGCAGCTTTCAAGAAGCGCGGTGCTACCATCACGCCTCTTGAACAACCTATTATCAAAGACGATGATGAGTGTGTCAACTGCGGTGCATGCATCTCGGTCTGCCCCACGGGAGTTATATCATTTAACGATGACTGGACCGTGCAGATGGAAATTGCCAAGTGTGTACAGTGTGGTGCGTGCGTTATCATGTGTCCACAGGGTGCATTGAAGGTTAGCAAGTGAAAAAAAAGGTAAATCCTACCTGAAAAGAGGCAGGAATGACCTGTCTCTCTTTTTTTTGGTTTTTACCAGCTAATCTATTGTGGTATTATTTGTAACGGTACAATCGTTGCATTCCATTTTTATGTTCTTTACATAAATTTGACAACATGACTGAATACACATCATTATTATTATGATAAGCATAAAAAAATATAAGACTATGAAGAACAAATATGTATTAGGTGATTCTTAATGGCTAAAAAATGTGGTAAATGTCGATATTGTGATATCGAGGTTTCTATAAGCGAGTCCAAGATGCATGTTCGAAACGTTCATCCTGATAAATACGATGAATTCAAGAACGATTTCGAGGATTGGAAAAAACAACCTCTGAAAAAGATATTGCAGCCGAAACTCCTGAAGCAAATACCGTTACTCAGGTTACCGTAACAAAAACCGAAGCCCCGGCAGTTGAAGCAGAAGCCAAAGCCCCGGTAGTTGAAACCGAAACCAAAGCCTTAGCGGTTAAAGTTAAAACAGCAAATTCGGTAGTTGATTCTCTCAAGTCCAGCACAGGTTTGGCACTCAAACAACTCAAATTATCATCTGAAAAGGTGCTCGGTCAGGTCAAACCAGTTTCCCAAAAAGCGTATACACAGGTCAGAACAACCAGTGAAAAAGTGCTCGGTCAGGTCAAACCAGTTTCCCAAAAAGCATATACACAGGTCAGAACAACCAGTCAAAATGTGTTCAATAAAGTGAAATCAGCTTCCGGGAAAGCGTATGTTCAGGTCAGGACAACTTTAGAAAAAACTGTTGAGCAGACGAAAGCATTCTATTTGAAAACAAAAACGAAATCCTGATCAAGGTTATAATCCGCGAAAAAAAAGAAATTGAGGCCAAAATATTCAGTTACTTGTTGGCCTCAAGTTCATCCATTAGCATCTTTTCATACTTATCAGTGGCCTTGCCCTGACTCTTCTTACCGGTCACAGGTTTCTTTTTCGCTTCCTTCCTGACAGGAACAATCCGCTGTCCCGGTCCGGGTACTTTAACACCCGGACTGAACGCCTGCTGGTGGGCAAATACCAGAAGGGAACCAAAACACATCATTGCTGCGCCAATCCAGACGAAACTGATTAGGGGGATCTGTTTTACCACAAAATTGTAACCACTGCCTGCCCGGCCACCATATTTTACATGATACGTTGTGAATAGTTGTTCATCATCCATGATCTTGGTCCACTCAACCCGTTCAGGTGTACCATCCATGTTTTCGTCATATAGTTCTATCCAGTAGCGCACCGCGCCAGTGGATATGACCCTGTCATCCCGGTAAAGGTTGACAAAGAACGCGTTCTTGGTCAGCCCTTCGACCATCCTGTCATCAGTTGCCTCCTTATGGATCGGACCGCCGGTATCTGCAGGAATTAACTGGAAACCAAGCGGATTGTCAGTATAGTCCTTGGTCGTACCGAAATCGTCCAGCAATCCGGCACTGACATACTGGATATCCCCTAATTTAGAGTCTGCATAATTTACCCGGTAGGTCACATCAAAGGACTGGCTTACAATAACACCTAAAAGCAGGATAATAGTGCCCAGATGTATCAGGGTGACACCTGTCGGTTTTAACAGCTTTTTCTTATCCTCCGTGTTTTTGGTGTCCAGAGTGAATTTATATAATATAGCAACCAGCGAGAATACGAATACCGGCACATAGCTCAGCAAGGATATGCTGCCGAGCATCTGGGTGAAACCCGAAGCCGACCGGTAGAAAGGGCTGGAATGATTTATCACATAGTATTCGGGCCGTCCGTCTGGTATTACAAAGGCAAGAACAATACTAAAGAGCAATACAACAGCTGCAACCATGAGATACTTCTGTGTCCCGATCTTTTTCACAACGGACTTATAGGGCAGGCATATGCCTATAACCAGCATCAACAGCATGGTGAAAGGGTATGCCAGGGTATTAAAGAACTCCCGTTCCGTGGCTGTAGCATTCTGGTGCATCACAAGCTTTGAAAAGATAGGTGCTGTGATACCAAAGAAGGCAACAAAAGACAGTACCAGGAATACAATGGCAGTCAGGTCGAATAGATTGGACTCGGACAACAGTGGCCCGCTTGCTCCTCCCTCATCCTTTGCATCCTTTATCCGCATAAATGTCATCGCTGCCACTCCGACCAGTAGCAGTACCGTTACCCAGAAGAATATGCTCCCACTGGGCAGTGCACCAACATCATGGGTGGATGAAACCGAACCACTGCGTGCCACCCAGCCTGCATACAGGGAACCGGTGAAGGTAAGTGTCGCGAACATGGGTGTAAGATTCTCATACGCACCCTTGGTCCTGTATTTGTAAGCCATGTGCACGAACATGGTTGTAATCATCCAGACCAGGAAAGGTGTGGTCTCGTAAGGGTCCCATGCCCAGATATTGCCTGTACCGGAAAGTGTACCCCACTGGGCCAGACCGTATATCCATGCACCGCCTACAACAAGGGTAATTGACATTGTGAACCATGAGATCCGTATCCACTGGCGCTGTACTCTTTCCCACTGCTTGCCAAATCCTGGTGTTATCAGGTATGAAAGTGCAGCAGCAAAAGGTATGAGCGTGGTGGCATAGGCCACGAACTGCAAAGGCGGGTGGATTGCCATAATGGGGTCCTTGAGTATGGGGCGCAATCCTGCTCCTTCTGCAAAGGCATAATCAACCGGCAGGTTGTACTGGCTACCCCAGATCTCGAACCAGGTCTGGAACGGGTACAGGCTGGACTTGTATACAATAACATAGATGAATATGGCACCAACAGACAGCATTATTATCTGCATTCTCCTGAAGAAGGGTGAATCCAGGTCGTAGCGCTCGCTTATCCAGAGAGCCTGCAAGAATACAAGCGCAGCCCAGAACACCATTGCACCATCCTGAACCGCTATGGTAGCGGCCAGCTGGTAGAAAGGACTGAGCAACGTAGAAGAGTTCTGGGTAACATACGTGAACCTGAAATCAGATGTCAGGAAATAATATATCAACAACAGCATAGAAAGTGTTGATAGCAGTGCCGATATCCTGATGGTCCACCTGGCCGATCTGGTGATGTCTTTGACACCCGAATATTCACGATACAGAAGCAGTGCTATGGACAGAAGACTGAACAATAGCGTACTGTTCAAGAGAAGGGTTCCGTAATTCGTCATTTAAATCTCACCGCTATTTGGTTGAATGAATTTGAACTATATTTAATCTCCCTTAAATATATAGACCATTTTAGGATTCTAATCAGCATGCTGCAATATATTTTTCTATACTGAAATTACTTTACATTAAGTGTCAACTACTAGGATTTTATATTACTTTAAGGTTTTGTGGAAATAACATTTAATCGATGTTTATCGAAAGACTTTAATTTCTATAACCGCATTGAAAACTGGGGCAATACAATGAAAGTATTTAAATGCAAGATATGCCAGGAAGGGTACCTGGGAGATGCCGCACCTACACACTGTCCATTCTGCGGTGCCCACCAGCCCTACCTGATAGCGGCAAAGGATTTTGAAATTCCTGAATACACCTTGACCGATGTTTCGCGCAATAACCTTGAAGAGACACTAAAACTGGAGGTAGGCAATGCTGAATTCTATTTCTGTGCCGCCAGTCGCGCAGATAATGTGGCTGATGCCACCATGTTCAAGAGACTGGGCAAGATAGAGTCAGAACACGCTTCCACCATTGCTAAGGAACTGAATATTCCCGTACCTGATATCAGCAGGGACAAGAACATGTGCAGTGATAAGAACGTGGGCAACCTGGCAGAATCACACCAGAGGGAAGCAAACGCCATCACCCATTATACCAGCTTCCTGCACGAGGCTACCGAAGAGCGGATTAAAGAGGTATTCACGGCAATAATAGAGATTGAAAAGGACCATCTGAGCCTTACCGAAGGCAGGTTTTAGAGTTGGGGATATCCCAACTCCATATGCCTTGTTTTAATTTATTGTCTGGCTCGCTGATATTTTATCCCGCTCAGTAATACGGCACAGATACCCGGCAAGGCTCCAAATCCCGGCATTCCGGTTGAAGGTGTTGCCGTTGTATCCCCCGTTGCTTCCGACTCCACAACGATATCGATAGTATGCTCGGAGAATTCAGGGATATACATCATTATCTGGGCCCGCTCTCTTGACTCCCGGGATATGTAACACCGGGCCTGGGTGGCATTGAATACCATATCAGGGTCATCAACACGTTGCATGGGTTCACCGTCATAATATATCCTGAGCCTGTCCCTTTCCTGCATCATCAGTGATGTATTGTCCAGATTGATTGCCATCATTTTATCTTCAGGGTCAGCACAGTTTACGCGAAGACGTATTCTCTCATTTGTCATTGATTGCATTTGCACGCGCATCCGTTGTGAATAGTCCACCACACTGATAGAACCACCCTTGCCCAGGCTAACCTCTGCACCGGTCCTGTTTTGTGTCATCTCCCTCGCAAATGTCCTGTGCATCTCACCTGAAGAATGCATATTGACCGGAATGGCCCGCACCACTACAGTACTGTTCCCTGTCGCATCAATGGATACAATATCACCGGCCACGGTAATATCACAAGACCCGGTACTGCACACGATATACACCTCAATATCACTGGTTTTGATAACTACCATAGTATCTTCTTCGAACGCGGTGACATCTTTGGCCAGGTCGAAGTCAACAGAATAATCATCCTCACTTCGTATGGTTATCACCGCAGCCGGGTTGTCATGCACATTGACCGTCGTCGTGCCATCGACATCAGTCACATGTGTAACCGCACCGGTTACCTCGGTAGCATCATATTCGAATCCATCAACTTCAATGGAGTCAAATATGTCTGTGCCGGCAATCCCGTAACTGGTTATTGACCCGGTCTCATTGTCCACCCCAAAGGTGATGTACTGTCCATACATTCCTGCATTACTATGCATAAATCCCATACCCTGCATGCCTGCACCATGACGCATTTCACTGCCCTGCATCATCATTTCAGAAGCAATCCAGCCGTTCTCAGGACGTGGTCCCTTTCTATCCTCTTGCGGACCACCCATTGCCGAAAGGGCCGGGCTGCTCAAAAAAATGAACACGAATACTATTCCTGCGATTCCAATTATATAGTTACGATTCATGGAAATCCTCCCACATTTCATTTGTTAAAAACTCCCGTATCAATACATGGTATGTTTGGTATATAATATTTTATCTGATTATTTTATCGATTCATCCGTTAGACTTATAGGTAACAAGTGATATTGAGATATTCGAAGCCCGGTAGTGTAGCGGTCAATCATTGGGGGCCCTGGATCCCCGGACCTCGGTTCGAATCCGTGCCGGGCTACTATTCAATCTTATTGCGTCCAGATGGCAGTGATACCAGTGACACAAAAACAGGATTTGGTTTCTCTTGTGGTGCCTGCCTATAATGAAGAAGAACGTATCCGGGAAACCCTGGATGAATTATACGGTCATTTTTCTCGCATCCCCCACGAGATCCTGGTGGTCATGGACGGTTGCACAGATAACACCCATGATATCGTTGAGGAATTTACCCGGAGCCACTCCACTATCAGGTCTGTGCTCTATCCTGTCAAACTGGGCAAAGGTGGCGGGATCCTTCTTGGTATTAAGAGTGCACGGGGAACTGTCATAGCAGTGGTGGATGCAGACGGGGCAGTGCCGCCCCATGATGTGGGCCGGATGGTAGATATGGTGGCAGACGGAATTGACTGCGTCATCTCATCCCGGTACCTGCCCGGTTCGGTGATACATACAGCCCAGCCCTGGTACAGGATTCTTGCCAGCCGGGGATTCAATTCCCTGGTGAAACTGCTGTTCAGCCTGCCTTTCAAGGATACCCAGTGCGGCTGCAAGGTGCTACGCGCAGAAGCCGCCCGAACCGTGGCTGGAGAGATACAGACTTTTGACTATGCCTTTGATGTTGAACTGCTCTGGCGGCTGGGACAGCACGGGTATACTATTATAGAGGTGCCGGTGGAATGGCGGCACAGGGAAGGCTCGAAACTGGATTTGAAAAAGGTCATCCCCCAGATGTTCTCGGCAGTGATTAAACTGAGACTGAAAAGAGAAGGCTGAAACTGGAAAAGAAGACCGATGCCTGGAAATGGAAGCTTCCAGAAGCTTGCAAATGCTAAATAAAAACTGCAACAGGGCTGTTTTGACTTAGATAGACCAGCTATGGCTTGCCATCCGGCATATTTCTTCTACCAGGGGGTGGTCCCAGGACGTGCGGTACACGAACGAGAACTCAGCATCCGGATTAAGCTGCATCAGTTTTTTCGTGTTCAAAAGGGCATTGGTCAGGGATTCATGGTCCGGAACCACAGGCACCTCTGCATTCAGGGGGTAGGTCTCCTGTAATTCCACCGGATATGCCCCGAACGGTGGTTTAAAGTGCAGCACATTATCGTATTCGGATTCGTTCTTGAGCCGCCCGCCCGGTCGTATCAGCACGGTACCGGCCAGTTCCAGCCTCTCAAGCCGGCTGCCCCAGCGCATGACCTCCGGGCGGCAGGTGGATTCGGGACCGCAGTAGAAGAATGTTGATTTGGTACTGGGGTCGAACTGCTCGAGCCACCCGGCATGGGTAACAGCCCGCTTCAGGCCGTCAAGCATCCTGGGATGGATGCGGGCCCGCCTCTCCACCAGTTCCCATAAATTGCCATCCCTGATAGATTGTTTCACCAGCCTCATCTCAGCAAAGGTGGCATACAGGTTGTGCCTGGCCAGCAGTTGGGTCCTGTCAGGACTTGACCTGATCCCTGCGGCAGTATGACTGCTGCAGATGGGACATGAGCAGGGTAAATAGTTCAGGTCCTGGATATGGTAGGTACCCTCAGCTGTCAGGTATCGGTCATCTTTGGCATACAGGGCATAGGCAGCCGAATCGAACAGGTCACAGCCCAGTGCTGCCGCCAGTGCGAACACCATGGGATGCCCGGCGCCGAACAGGTGCACCGGAACTGATGACGGCAGGCCCTTCTTTGCACTGACGATAACATCCACCAGTTCGGCATAACGGTAGGATTCCATCAGCGGCACTACTGCCCCGATAGGATAAATATCGAATCCTGCTCGTCCCAGTTCCCTGCCTGCCTGTTCCCTGAGGTCTGTATGGGTGCCTCCCTGGACCGGCGCTGCCAGCAGCATCCCTGAATCCTTATTCAGTTCCAGGGCCTCCATGAGTCTCGCATTGGTGATTGCCAGTTCCTGCGCTGCCTGTTCATGGTCCGCACCGGGCGATGTGGGTATGTCCAGCGGCACCCCGATATCAGTACCGATGGCATGCTGGAAACCGATTATTTCGGCATTGTCCACCTCCACCTCACCGTAGACGCTCAACTGGAACGAGCCGCTGTCTGTCATCACAGGACCGTCAAATCCAAGCAGGGCATGTACACCTTCTTCGACAGCACGTTGCTTTAATTCGGGTTTGCGGTAGATGATATATGAATTGGTAATAAGTATCCGGGCCCCAAAATCCCGCATCTCCTTTGCAGGTATGGTCTGGATATTGGGGTTGATGACCGGCATGATGGTAGGTGTTTCTACAACTCCGTGAGGTGTGGTAAGGCGGCCAATCCTGCCTGCCGAGTCCCTGTGTGTGATCTCAAAAATGTCTGGCATATGCGTTCCCTGAAATGAATAAATGAAGTAATCCTGTGTAACGTAACGTTTTATGTAATGTAAAGTATTATTACTGCCCCAGCAGGTCGGATGCGGAAACCAGCGGTACCAGTTTTACATCCAGCGCGTTCAGACCGCTCTGTGCCCCCTCATCCCTGTCCACAACAGTGATTACCGTATCCACCACTGCCCCTTCGTCCCTCAAAGACCGAATGGCCTCTATCACAGAACCGCCCGTGGTCGTGACATCCTCTACCATGAGCAAGCTTCGCCCCTCGATATCACCAATGAACCGCCCTCCTGTACCGTAATCTTTCAGGGATTTGCGGATGATCACCAGGGGCAGGCCCGATGCCAGCGATACTGCGGTAGCCAGTGGTATCCCGCCAACTGCAACCCCGCCTATGGCCTCAACGCAAATGTTTTGCTCTTTGATAATTGCCATTATCCTGCCTGCTATCAACGTGAGCGTTCCCGGGTCTGAAGTGGCTTTCTTGATGTCGATATAATACTTACTTTTCCTGCCTGAAGCAAGGGTGAAATCGCCGAACTTCACGGCTTTGCAGTCCTTTAATGCCTGAATCAGTTCATTGTCCATACTTTTCACTACCATGGTTCGTTCTTGACCTTTATAAGATATCCAAACACATTCGTCATAAGGTGCAACAGGGGTGTTATCACCAGTACCGTCACCAGTATCCAGGATGTGAAATAGGTTTTGAACCAGACCGGTGCGACTATGAACGTAAGTACCCAGGCTCCCAGTACAAAATCCAGCTGGTCGGCAACCGGGAACATGGCACCCCGCTTAAGGTTCAGACGACGCTTGATAAAACTCTCGGCACTATCGCCCAGAAGCGCGCCCAGTGCCATCAGTCCGACCACCAGCATCGTGCCCGAAGAATATGCATCAAGGGCTGACTGGAAGAATGGCCAATCAGAGAGTAAACCATTCTCTGCAATACGTGGCGCCACTCCTATCTGGATGAGCCCTGTCACCAGCCCGCATACTGTCCCGGCGACCAGTCCCCGGAACGTTTTACCGTCCCCGAGTATGCGCCGGCCATCCCTGAAATTCCTGCCAAGGTCCATGGGCATACCACCCCCGAACACGGCAGCCATGGGGTTTGCAGCATATGCCGGCAGCATGAGCCATACAGATGCAGCTGCAATGTCGATGAAGGTCATGCTGCCTTAATAGTCGTTTCCGATGTTAAAAGTATTGAATTCAGACCGTGAACGGGATACGTTCGATACTGCCAGAGTTCATGTTCCTGAATTCCACGCCGCCAGGGACGCCCACTATCTCCACACCACTGAACTCGTCCACACCGCAAAGCACATCCTGTTCCGGATGGGTGCCCGGCGTGATATCGCAGCTTATACGGGTACGAGGGCCCACAGATACCACGATCTTAAGCCGTTTTGATGCAGGATGGTGTTTCGGGAGTACGATTAATGGCGTGCCCACTTCCCGGATCATGTAAAGTACGCATTTAACGCCGTCAAGTGTGGATTTTTTAGTGTCGAACCCCGAAGAGACCAGCAGGTCGTCAGGTTCCAGTCCCAGCACTATCTCTTCTTCATCGGTCTCAAGAAAAAACAAGTTATTTGTTCCGGCTTTTACAATACCGATAACCCCGCTATTGCCGCGGAGCATCAGCATCTCGGTATCATGTAAAGGTATCATAGGTAAAAAATATGTTCATTGAACTTCACACCACTTCCACGTTCCTGGACTGGCATGTGGGACAGATAATCCTCTTGCCCATACCCTGGAACTGGTTTCCGCAATCCTTGCATTTACAACTCTTTGTATCAAGGGAATCCGCAACATCTACACCGAATGCATCGCCTACACTGCACATTGATATTTCACCTCCGGAGGGAATAGAATAAATATATACATGTTTCAATGGGAAGATGTTATATTAATTTTTCTGATATAGCTGTGTGTCGTGTTCGCACAACCATATAAAAATATTATATAGATTAAATGTTAATACCAATACAACTAAACTACGTGATATCATGAAAAACCTGACAAACCTGTTCATCATAACATCACTCTTCCTTGCGGCAGTACTCCTCAGCAGTGGCTGTACTGACCGGGAAACCGGGCAGGGAGCCGAATTATTGACGGTGAATTCAACCAGCGATATTGAAACATTGCTTGAGAAGGGACCGGTTTTTATTGAGATAGGGGCTGGTTGGTGTCCCAGCTGTGTTGAGCAAAAACCTATTGTCGAAGAACTTGCATCAAAGTATGAGGATAGGATGGCTTTCGTGTATATCGATACTGAAAAACAACCCCAGCTTTCAAATTATTTCGGGGTATATTACATTCCTGACCTGACCATGATCGTCAGCTCAGATAATGGTAAATTCACCTACCTGACACGATTGGGTACTTTGACGAATGACCGCCAGGAAGCCATGATGGTTGGCCTGACATCCAAAAAAGTACTTGAGGTGACCATCCAGGATGCGCTCAGACTCAGAAGTACTCAATCATGATTCAATTTCAAAAATCTTATGTGTAACAATACCGGTGCAATCACAATGAAGCGAATGATACTACTTTCCCTTACGGTCCTTATCATATCTGCATTCACGGCCGGATGCATGGAAACCCGTGAAAAGGCTCCTTTGAGTACACCCGAGATCAAAAACGCAATAGATACACGCGATACTTTTGTCATCCTTTTCTTCTATGACCCTTCATCGGGTACAAGCCAGGACCAGCTTAACATACTGTACAGCCTCAAACAAAACCACACCGATTCAGTGATAGTGCTCCCTTATGCAATAGATAACCCGGAAAGTTTTACTGCTAAAGAAGGTTACCGGGTAAGGACAACGCCTACCACCGTTGTCATTGACGATAAAGGGTATATCCTGAAAACATTCACCAAGATCACCTATGAGAATGTTTTTGAGGATATGATCCGGCAGGACGCTAACGAATGACCATTCTTCTTCAAATAGAAAACGTATTATCAACCGTGGACCTGCCACTCCCGCTCCTGGCATTATTAGCCGGCATTATCAGTATCCTTTCTCCCTGCATACTGCCTCTGTTACCTGCAATACTGGCATATTCCACTGGCAGGGGTAAGTTCAGGCCACTTGCCATTGTTGCAGGCCTGATGCTCACCTTTACGCTGATGGGCATGACCATGGCAGCTTTTTCAGATATTCTGGTCCCGTTTCAACAATATATCAGAATAGTAGCTGAGATTGTGATCATTTCCCTGGGGATAACGATGCTCATGGATATCAACCTGGAGCTGTTCAACCGTATTCCAGGCAAAGTGAATATCAATCCGGACAGGGAAGGGGTCACGGGTGGATTTATTCTGGGCATGTCTCTGGGTGTTGTATGGATTCCCTGCACCGGTCCGATCCTTGCTGCGATACTTATGGGTGTGCTCCTGAAAGGAGGAATATTGTATGGCGGGTTCCTGCTTTTTGTATATTCACTGGGTCTGGGGATTCCCATGCTGCTGATCGCCTATGGTATCAATGTATCAGGTAAAAGGCTCAGTACTCTATCACGCTATGACATGATACTGAAAAGAGGTGCAGGTGCCGTATTGATTGTGCTCGGGCTCTGGATGGTATACTCTTACCATATCAGGTCATTCTTCATTGGGTAGATAATACCATAACAAATATATATATATATTATTAAATAACTTGCGTCAATATTGTAGATTGATCATTCCGAATTAACATATAATAAATGAATACAGATGTCGCTTACCATCATGCTTTTTTCAAAAATCGAACAGCGTGTTCTCCACACCAACGATACCGCCTTTACCCCTCCACCCCCAATCCCATCAGCTCCCTGCATAATTCACAATCCTCCTTAAACCTGTCAAACAACCCCCCATCCTGGAACACCAGTTTCAGCGAATTATCATTCCAGGTCTTGTGACTGTATTCCCCATAAATAACCACAGAATTACATTTTACAAGCCCGCATACCTTTGCCAGGTAAAATATCAGGTCGCGCAGCTGGTATGGAGTACACTGGTCCACATCTATGGATGAGGGATAGGTCAGGTGGAAACATTCAGGCCCTTTTCCCATGCACAGTTCGGCCATGTTGGTGTCTGCAGTGAGTATGAGGGGGAATACATGCTGGTTGCTGTCCTGGAAGGTCCTTATGGCTTTGACGATGATGATATCGTTTCTCTCGCTATAGGTTGTGGATGGTTCCCCGGCCTTTGTTTCGAGTACATTGTCGCGTATGCGTTTGTATTCCCTCATTGCGATGTATGCGGCTTTTCTTGATTTTTTGGGTTTGCGGTTCTTGAGTTCATCCAGCAGTTCACCGTGGTAGAGCGCATCTTCTTTCATCTCGTAGATGAGTTTTGGGAAGTACTTGTGGTTGATGGATGATTCTATTTCGTCATATACGGTATCCACGACCAGATAATGCGGATTCGGGATGTCCAGTTTGGAGAAGGCGGCCTGGTAGAAAAGATTGGTATCGGGAGCAAAGTAGATGGTCCGGTCCAGCTTGTTGAGGGCACTGAGTTTTTCCCGGAATTCAGCCATGTTGTCATACTGGATCATGCCGCTCAGGAGCATGCAGTACTTGATGTCATCGAATGAGGGAAGCTCGTCTATGTGGGTGCTGTATTCATATAATTCCTTGATCACCTCTGCATCGGATTGCACATTGATGTGGTAGCCGTCCCCGGACGGTCTGGCTTTTACCATCCTGAGGTCGTACAGGGGATAGTCGATGAGAAGGGTATCCCTGGCTATGAGGTTGAGCAGTATCTGCAATTCATTGCTGTGAATGATGATCTCATTGTTCTGCTGCATGCATGGCCCTCACTGCCTGTTCTTTAAAGTCGTTGATATGTTGGGTCTGGAACGGGATCATCATGAACGGTGCCGGTGTAATGTCCCTGACCGACAGGTAGAATACATGGTCCACATCCGAGAGGGTGATGGGCAGCAGTGCTCCTGTTACGAGGGTCTTTCTTCCGGGCGTGATGTCCAGTGCCACGGTATCGCCTGCTTTCTTGTGCTCTTTGATGAGACGGGAAAGGCATTGCACGGCTTTGATAAATTCATCATCTGATTCCACCTCGCATTCGGCCTCCGAGATGACCTGGTGGTGGATGGCTGGAGTTATCCCGAAGTGGCTTGAGGTCAGGGCGAGGCCCTGTTTTGTGAGTTCGAGGTTGCGGATGTGTTCAGGGTCCGGGATGGTTTCTGCTATCAGGATTATGTCATCCGGATAATACTGTTTTTTTTTCAGGACTGCGTAATAGCTGTTCAGGACTGCCCAGATGGAACGACCGAGCATGGTGATGTAATAAAAAACTGCTTACTTTTGAATATAGGATACTTGTACAAAAAATTCTAATATGCGACAAATATAAATAGGTTCACTTAATTTATTAACTATTATAATATGTTAACTTTATTATTCTTGCCTATTTAAAATAACGCAAAAATTTCAAAATGAATAAATCCTGATGGCTTCGGTCAAATTGACAATTATTTAAAATTAACCGAAATAAAATATGAGAATCATTGACAATATAAAATTGAAACTCGGAGATGAATTAAAGATAGAATTAAATGGTTCATCTAAAATTAAATTGTGCGCCGCTTATTTCTCTATATATGCATTTAGTGAGCTTAAAACACAATTATCGCAAATCAATGAATTCTCATTCCTTTTCAATTCACCAACGTTTTTTCAAGCTGATAGTGGAAATAAAAAACATAAAGAATTTTATATTCCTCCTTTTGTCAGAGAAAGAACTATTGCAGGAGGAGAGTTTGAGATCAAATTAAGAAATAGTCTCAGTCAAAAGGCAATTGCAATAGAGTGTAGGGAATGGATTGAGAAAAAATGTACATTCAAAACTTTAAGAGAAAATGCCAGGACAAATAATGGTTTATTTCTAGAGAATGGAACTGATTCCATTGCATACACTAATTTTGATAGCTTTACTGCTGATGGTCTGGGGTATGAACAAAACAATGGATTAATAAATCCTATGTATCCCAAAATGACCGGGGAAACCGCAAAACAATTCATCGAGCAATTTAATCAGATATGGGACCATAAAGATTTAACCAAAGATGTAACTGAAAAAGTGATTAACTATATTTCTTCTGTCCATAAAGAAAATCCCCCAGAATACCTTTATTTCATAATTCTATTCAATATTTTTAATGAATTCTTAGAAGATATTAATGAGGATAATCTCGCAAATGAAAAAACAGGGTATAAAGACACTATGATATGGAATACAATGTATAATTTCCAAAAAGACGCTGTTCTTGGTGCGATTAATAAACTAGAGAAATTTAATGGTTGTATACTTGCAGACAGTGTTGGTCTTGGGAAAACCTACACTGCACTTGGAGTTATCAAGTATTACGAACTCAGGAACAAACAAGTATTGGTTCTTTGTCCAAAGAGGTTATCTGAAAATTGGACTCTTTTTACTTCAAATTATAAAACAAATCTACTTGTTGATGATCGGTTTAATTATGATGTTCTTTTCCATACAGACTTATCCAGAGATGGGGGCGAAAGTAATGGAATTAATCTTGACTTGATAAATTGGGGAAATTACGATCTGGTAGTGATAGATGAAAGTCATAATTTTAGAAATAACACTGCAAGAGCAGATAGAGATACTCGATATCAGAAATTAATGAAACAAGTGATCAAATCCGGGGTTAAGACCAGAGTACTCATGTTATCTGCCACTCCTGTTAATAATAAATTCTTAGATTTAAAGAATCAACTTGCATTAGCGTATGAAGGTGATTCGGAAAATATTAGTAAAGAACTCAATATATCCAAGGATATTGAATCTGTTTTCAGGGATGCTCAAACCATATTTAACAAATGGTCTAAACTTGAAGCGGATGAAAGGACAACTCAAAATTTATTGAATTCATTGAGTTTCGATTTCTTTGAATTATTAGATTCGGTAACAATTGCCCGTTCAAGGAAGCATATTCTCAAATATTATGATACAAAGGATATTGGGAAATTTCCAACTAAAAATAAACCAATTAACAAAGATTTTAATTTGACAGACATAGAGGATTTCCCTACATTTGAAAATATATTCAAGGATTTAAGTTCTTTGAATCTTGAAATATATACACCATTTAGCTGGATTCTCCCTGAGAAAAAAGCATTCTATGAAGAAAAATATGATACACAATTAAAAAATAAATCGTCGCTTAAACAATCTACCAGAGAAACCGGTATCATGAAATTGATGAGAGTCAATCTCTTGAAAAGACTGGAAAGCAGTGTCGAAGCCTTCAGGATAACTCTTACTAAATTGAATACTAATATAACACAAACGCTTCGGGAAATTGATCGATTCAATGATTCTGGCTCAGGTAAAATAAGCAATATAGATCTAAGTGGTGTAGATGCTGACCCTGGTGATGAAGGAAATGACGATATATTTAATATCGGGAAAAAAATCACAATCGATATTGCAGATATGGATGTATTGTCCTGGGAACGGGAATTAAGAGCGGACAGTGAAATAATTTCCGGATTATTAAAAGAAGTAGAAAGAATCACCCCTGACAATGATGGCAAATTGAATACATTGATTGAAACTATTGAAGAGAAACTCAAAAATCCTATTAATCCGGGTAATAAGAAAGTTATTGTATTTTCTGTATTTGCGGATACTGTCCATTACCTTTATGAGCATGTTTCTGAACATTTTTTAAGAGAATTCAATTTACATTCTGCATGCATCAGTGGAACTAAAACAAATAAATCCACGTTAGATGTAGGCAGAAAAGACATGAATCGAATTCTTACCTGTTTTACTCCAATCTCAAAGAAAAGGAAAGAAATCGGTCTTGATATTGAAGGAGATATCGACATACTGATAGCAACAGATTGTATTTCAGAGGGGCAAAACCTGCAGGATTGTGATTATCTGATCAATTATGACATTCACTGGAATCCTGTACGAATTATCCAGAGGTTTGGCAGAATAGATAGGATTGGATCGTTAAATGAATATATACAGCTTGTGAATTTCTGGCCTCCTGTTGATCTTGATGAATACATAAAATTAAAGTCAAGAGTTGAGGGGCGAATGATCGCTGGAAATCTTGCAAGTGGCGGTGAGGAAAATGTCATCTCAAAAGAGGATTCTGTTGAATTGGAATACAGGCACAAACAGTTGGCAAAATTGAAACAGGAAGTTGTTGACCTGGAAGATATGGAAAATGGTGTCTCAATAACTGACCTGGGATTGAATGATTTTAGAATTGACCTGGTTAATTACTTCAATGAAAATGGAGATATTAAAAATGCACCGTTCGGGTTGCATGCAGTTGTCAATAAAACTGATGATTTTAACGAAGGTGTAATCTTTGTATTAAAAAACCTCAATCGTGAGATCAATATCAATAATACAAATAGATTACATCCGTTCTATCTTGTCTATATAGGAACAGATGGAGAGATAATATCCAATCATCTGGATGTTAAAAATACACTGGATATTTTAAGGGCACTGGCAAAAAACAAGCCTGAACCTGATTATAAATTATGCAAGCAATTCAATGACCGTACCAAAGATGGACAGAATATGGGTGAATATTCGAATCTACTGCATAATTCGATAGAATCAATTATTACTGTAAAAGAGGATGCTGATCTAAATAGCATATTCAGAGCAGGCGGGACATCCATCAGTACGAATGAGATCAAAGGACTAAATGATTTTGAACTTATTTGCTTTTTGGTGGTGCAGTGATGTTCCCTGAAAGTACCATAATCGGAAGGAAGATACCTAAAATAAGCTTTTATGAGAATGTTGTCCTCAGCTCTTCTATTAAGAAAAAGTTTGTTGAGCAGATAGATAAAGTTGTCTTTACGAATAAGTTTT
>JAHYIS010000037.1 GCA_019429385.1 ANME-2 cluster archaeon
AAGTTACAAATACCGAGAATTTCGATGATACGTTCAATGTTGAGCTTACCTATGATAATATTCCGGCTGAATACAGTGACTATAAACTCGATTTCAACTGGACCGACTGGCCAGAACATAGACAGCAGGTTTCAATAAAGGCAAAGTCCTCGACCGAGATTCCTCTGACAATAACAGTTCCGGCAGGAGAAGCTGGATATAAATTATATTCAATAACTGCGAATTCGATGAACTGGGTAACGACAGGCAGCAATACCGGAGGTATTTTGGTAAACACACCAACAGGCGACACCACCTCACCTTCAATCGAATCCGTGGTTTTAGACGTTTCCACGACTATTGCAAATGCAACTATCCATATAACTGTTAACGCAGCTGATGATGTCGGGGTTGTTTCAGTCACAGCCGACGGTGCATCTTTGATGCAGTCTGGAAATAACTGGTCTGGAGCCCTAAAGGTCCCGACAACTGCCGCACCCGGCACTTATTCAATTGCAATACAAGCGTCTGATACTGCTGGAAATGTTGCGGAGTCTACAGCCCCTTACACAGTTGTTACACCACAGGGTGGGGTGGGAGTTGATCTGATCCCAACCGATACAACAGTTGACTCTGGTACTTCTGTGACTATTATAGTCAAAGTAACAAATACAGAAAATTTTGATGATACCTTCAATATAGAGCTTACCTATGATAATATTCCAGATGAGTACAGTCCTTATAGGCTTGATTTCAATTGGGCAAATTGGCCAGATTACAGACAGCAGGTTTCAGTAAAGGCAAAGTCTTCAACTGAGATTCCTCTGACAATAACAGTTCCGACAGACGGAACTGGATATAAATTATATTCGGTTACTGCGAGATCAATGAATTGGATAACAGTGGGTGGAAATATTGGAGGTATTCTAATCACTTGATTTTATGTGATCATTTACTGGAGTTATTATATGAGAAAATTGAATAGATTGATACTATTATTGTTAGTTTCGTTAAGTACAGTGGCTATTGTCAGTGCAGATCCGTTGTCTGTAGATGTGATTCCTATTGATAACCAAGTTCTGTCAGGAGAAATGGCAACATATAAGGTAAATTTAACAAATTTAGGAACAACCACTGAAACATTGACAGACCTATATGCATCTAATGGTCCAGGAGACTTCACATATGTTTTTTCAGATACTTCTGGAGCTGTTCTAGGAGGTGATACCAAACAAGTTGATTTATCGGTGACAGTTCCAGCAGGTAAACCCCAGGGGACATATACTTTTGATGTTTATGCCGATTGGCAAAAGCCTTTAGGACCATTTACTATTTCCCAAACGTCAAATTACTTAGGCGTAATTCTTGATGTTGAAATCCCAGAATTTTCCACAATAGCACTGCCCATAATTTCGGTGCTGGGAATAATGCTCCTGATGTCAAGGCGAAAGGAAAGAAACTAGAAGGGGGTTACTAGTATCGATATCGATTCCTTCAAAGTAATATATCAGCGCTCTGGCTTATTCATTGAGTGCTGATATCTTCGAGGAAAGTTGTGAGATGAATTACAAATATTAGCATGATGTAAACCAAAAACTTGCGCTTTATCTCACTTTCCGCAGGTATCTGAAAATTTTGAATAATTTATCCCGGCAGTGGTTCTGTGTATTTACTAAGAATTATATTTATAAAGTAGATACACAAAAGTCATGTTTTAAATATACGATTTACCAACTTCGGCAGAAAATGTACATGCATCTTTCTGAACCATTTTTTCAAAAATTTCGAAAATCACAATCAGCCGACACAATTTAATGTTTTAAAAAAAGATTTGTTTTCAAAGTATACCTGCGGAATATAAGCTTTATCTCACTTTCCGCAGGTATCTGAAAATTTTAGTAATGCCAAATAATTTTACTGAAATCACGGAAAAACCTGGTTTTTGACCAGACACTATTTCAAAAAAAACCTGGATGCACAGGGAGTTATATGCTTCCCTGTACCCCATATATCGCCAATATCTGCTAGTCTTCAATTCTCAGCTTAGGGGTTACCACCCATATGCCCATCTGGTCGAGCACACTGGCCACCTCGCCATAAGCTGTAAAGAACTCCTTTTTCAGCGCATTCGCAGATTCCACCCGCGGTTCTGCTGCCATCCAGATCTCATCAGCATTACTGCCACGGCTTATTGAAACACAGGATAACATATCGGCATGGGTGAGCCGGTACACTGAATCAGGCCCGCTTGGCGTGACCCATGCAGGATACGTGGCTTTAAGCTTCCCAATGGTCTCTTTCCAATCAAGTCTTTCAGAGACCTTGAGGTGCAAGTGCAGGTGACTGCGTTCCCCGGTCACTTTTTCATCGATATTTTTCAGTAAACGGATATATTCCATATCCGATTCATTCACTTCTTTTTCATCCTTTATTGCCAGTTTTTCAGCTTCTTCCCTGAAGAACGGAGCCAGGTTCACCTGACCTGAAGGTTTTGTCAGCAGTGAAACTCCAAAGAACGTAACTGCGCTCAATGACATACCCACTACCACCCCGTGATTCACAAGAACCGGGCTGATGGTCTCAAGATACGCAGGCGCCATTGGTGGTGTATTTGCCAGGTCGTACACAACAAGTGCTATCTGTGAAACTGCTCCAATGACCATCGCTGTAAAGGCACCTTCCTTGGTGGCACGTTTCCAGTACAATCCTCCCATGAGCGGGAAAAAGTACGAGGCACTGGCTACAAATGTGGCAATATGGATAGCATCAATAATACTATGTATATAAAACGAAGCTACCGTTGCTGAAAATATGATTATGAGCACACTAATCCTGTTTACAACCAGCATCTGTTTCATTGTGGCATCAGGTTTAATGAACCTCTGGTATATATCCCTGGAAAGACAGGAAGCCCCCGACGTTGCAAAGGTATCAGCACATGACATTGCCGCTGCCGCGAGCCCAATTGCGCTCAGTGCTATCACAAGGGGTGAAAAGTTTTCAACGATGAACCTTAACAGCGCAGGTTCTGCATCCCCCATTCCCATCGGGAAACCCATCCGGGCAATCTCAGGATATATACTATTAAGACCGATTGCGATAACAGCACATGCTGCAAATACCACCAATATCAGCATGGAACCAAGTACCATACCATGTTGTGCAGATTTCTTGTCCCGGGCGGCCCAGACCCTCTGCCACGGGTCCTGTTCTGTCATCCAGCCAGGAATAATGGCGATTATGAATATCAGCACCATAGGAATGCCAATGGAAATGGGATTCCACCATGTGGAATCAACATTCCCGAACAGTTCTGACACGCTGGTGGCAGGAACATCAACCGCACCTGATGTGGCGGCAATTACTACCAGAACAGCCATCGCAAGGGTAAATATCGCCAGGAAAATAAACTGGATAACATCGGTCCAGACCACTGCTGATAGCCCGCCCAGTGTCACATATACAGATACTGCCAATGCAACAATAAGCGCTGCATACAGGGGACTGAGACCATAGAAGACCTCAAGTACGAGAGCCAGTCCTTTGATATCTGCCACTGCGAACAATATCATAACGATTGCTATGATCATTCCCAGGGGAGCACGCATGGCACTGCTGTATCTATGCTCAAGAAGTTCAGGCTGGGTTATGGAAGGCAGGTTCTTTATCTTTCCCACCAGCAATGCGATGATAAGCAGTGCCAGTATGTTCGGGGCCACAAAACCCCATATCGAACCCATTCCGAGGAGCATGTAAAAACCTATGACAGCAAGTATCCCGCCCGCTGTAAGCCACGAAGCGGCTGCTGAAAAACCAATCGCTTTCGGACCTATCTCTCTTCCCGCAAGCCAGAAATCAGTAACAGACTTCTGTTTTTTCGTAAAATACCATCCAATACTTACAAGCCCTGCCAGATAAAAAGCAAGTAAAATTAAAAATATCTGATATCCATCCATAATAAATAACACCTTGATTCAGTTAACCAAAAAACATCATCCATATATTTATAAGTACTTAATAATAGACCTTGAATTCAAGGAACATTTGGTCCTAAGTCAAGATATATTGACCATTGTGACTGTCATTCCAAAAAGTATTATTATTGTGTGGTGTCTTTATTGTTCTCTATGACCCCTGATATTACCTTTGACGATATCGGCAGTTATCCTCTCCCCTCTGGCATCTCCAGGGAATGGATAGCACAGGCGGCTGCATCCAGGAAGGAAGACGGGCGCCTGTTCGAGACGATCGCCCATTCAATGCAGCAGAAGATAGAAGCGGGTGTGGAAGTTCCCACCTACCCCCAGTTCCAGGACATGAACCGGCAGTTCCTGAACATCATAAATGACCCGAAACGCACGGAAGAACCCCTGCTGGTCAGGGAATCCGATGCAAAGATACTGGAAATGGAAGCCATTACCGCCCTGGCAGGTGAGTACAGGGCCCGGCACGGTGAAGCTCTCAAGGTCCGGGTGTGCGCCACAGGACCGGTAGAGCTCTACCAGCACGAGTTCGGCGGCACGTCATACAGTGACGTATTGCTGACCATGGCAAAAAGCATTGACAGGTTTCTCAGGAATGCGATCAACTGCTCTGGCGACCTTGAAGTGGTTACGGTATCCATTGACGAGCCCAGTGTCGGTATAAACCCGCAGATAATGCATACTGATGAAGATATCATAAAAGCACTCAGCATAGCAGGACAGACCGCCAAAAACAGCGGGATAGATGCCGAAATACACCTGCATTCGCCCCTTTATTATAAACTGGTGTGCGAAGTCCCTTCCATTAACATCATAGGAGTGGAATCAGCGGCAAATCCCTCATATCTTGAACTCATTGACCGCCAGGACCTTACTACATCTGATACGTTCCTCAGGGTAGGGATTGCCCGCACAGATATATTCGGCCTTACCGCTACCCTTAACGAAAAATACAATACCAATGTCTGGAAGGAACCTGACAGAATAAAGGAAGTGGTCACCCGGATGGAAACACCCCAAGTCATAGCAGGCAGGCTATCCGGTATCTACGGGAAGTTCGGCGACAGTATAAGATATGCCGGACCTGATTGCGGTCTGGGTTCATGGCCCACGCAGGATATGGCACGGCAACTGCTAAATAACACGGCAAAGGGTATGGAACTGTTCCGCCAGGGACAGTAACCTTCTATCTTTCCCTTTCTCCTATCCGTGCCTAAAGCTTTTTAAGATACTTCTCCAATAACATACCATGAATAATTTCATTCCAGTGGATGTAATGGGTGTGTACATGACCAATACACTGCACGGATTGACTCCGGTTGTCATGATATCTAATGAAGAGGGGAAGATAATGCCTATCTATGTGGGGATGTCTGAAGGAGTATCCATAAACTCGGCTGCCAACAACGAGGTGACTCCCAGGCCTATGACCCATGACCTCATTACCTCGATTCTTGAGCGGCTGGATGCCAGTATCTCCTGCGTGTTCATAGATGAGATCAAGGATGACATATACTATGCCAGGCTCAGCCTGGACTATGATGGTACTACCATTGAAATAGATGCAAGACCCAGTGACTGCATTTCCCTGGCTGTGCGCACAAATGCACCCATAATGGTACATAGTTCTGTGTTCCATTCATCAACGATACAAGAAGACGAAATGGAAGGAATGATGACTCTGGACTCGTTTGTAAACTCTTCCTGACAGGTATGGATTACTTTCACTCTCCTATCAAAAACCTCATACTCTATCCTGTCAATTACAGTACGTGAACCTGCTCGATTTCCAGTCCGGCCCTGAGAACACCGACATCTGTTCAGTTGGCGAACTCAATCATTATATCCATACCATGTTGAACGGTGACCCCCACCTTCAAAAGATATGGGTACGGGGCGAGATATCGAACCTGACCAATCACAGTTCAGGACACAAGTACTTCACGCTGAAGGATAGCCGCTCCCAGCTAAATTGCGTGATGTTCAGGAACCACTGCCGCAGCCTGACCTTCCAGCCCGAAGTAGGTATGAAATTGCTGGCACAGGGCGACATAGATGTGTATGAGGTCAGGGGGAGTTACCAGCTTGTGGTCACTGCCCTCAGGCCCGACGGTATCGGGGAACTGCATATTGCACTGGAGAAATTGAAGACAAAGTTATCAGCAGAGGGTTTATTCGATGCCGGGCACAAACGGGCACTACCGCAATTTCCCAGGCGTATCGGAGTCGCAACATCCCCTACCGGGGCCGTATTGCATGATATTATTAACGTGACCAGGCGCAGGTTCCCTGTGGATATCCTGCTATCTCCAACCGTGGTCCAGGGTGAAAATGCTGTGGAGAGTATCGTGAATTCCATTAAGCGCCTGAACAACATTGATGTTGATGTGATAATCCTTGCCAGGGGCGGGGGTTCCCTTGAAGACCTGTGGCCTTTCAACAGCGAACAGGTTGCCCTGGCGATCTATAATTCCAGGATCCCTGTGGTATCTGCAGTCGGACATGAGACCGATTTCACCGTGGCAGACCTGACCGCAGACATCCGGGCACCCACACCGTCCGCCGCTGCCGAACTGGTAGTACCTGACCAAAATGAGGTAATGGCACGGGTAGATACGGCCCGATCGCATCTTATCTCATCCATCACAGGTCTTGTTGAATATCACAATAATCATCTTTCGCATCTCGAAAATCGTGTGGATGCCCGGCGCCTGGTTGGTACGTTGAACCAGCATTTCCAGCGCGTGGACGAGCTCGGGACGCGCCTGGCTCTTACCATGGACCGCAAACTTGAACTGCACAACAAACACCTGGAATCGTGCGCGGGTAAACTCAATGCTATGAGCCCGTTAAATACATTGAAACGTGGATACAGTATCGTACAGCATGAAGGAAAGCTGGTCAGGAGTATCAGAGATGTTAAAAAAGGAGATGCACTGGAGATGCAGGTAATTGACGGTAAGATAGCCTGCAAAGTAACGGACACGGAGGAACAAAATTGAACGCAGATACTGATAAAGACGACATACATTTAGAAGACGCACTGGCAGAACTGGAAGATATAACACGGAAAATAGAACAGGGCGACCAGTCCCTGGATGAGAGCCTTGCACTCTTCGAGCGGGGTATAGCCCTTACCCGCCTGTGCTCATCAAAACTGGAAACTGCCAGGCAAAAGATTGAAAAACTGGTTGATGAGAATAAAACCGAGGAAATGGAACTTGAATAGTTCACTTTGTAGAAACTATCTTTATCACATCACCATCTTCAACTTCATGCTTCTCACCGAGACGCATCTTGGTTTTAGCATTTACGGCATATAAGAATCCATCCCCGATATCTGTATGCACCAGATAGGCCAGGTCATGGGCTGTGGACCCTCTTTTCATAAGATAGGCATCAGGGAGTACCCTGCCCTTCTTATCCGCGTACTTGTTCTCGTCCTCTACCGGGTATGCGACCACCTGGTCAAGCAATTTCAGAACTGCCGTGTTGATACATTCCTGGATACCGGTACTGCCATTTTCATCTATCAGCATCTTTATTTTATCAAGACCGGCTTTTTGCGCAGCACTGAGTCCATCATTCACCACGAACTCTTCATCACCGGGCCGGTACGCTATGGCACCGCTCTTTGCAGCCATGCGCAAAGCCAGTTCGGCTGCCGCGGATGTTGGTACTACTATCCTGTCCGCTGACATGAGGCGTTCCAGCAGTTCGGGCGGGGCCACATCTATCTTGTTGGCTGCGATCATCAATGGTTTGCTCACCAGCCTCAGAGTATCTGATAGCGCTATCATCTCCTCGTCGGTCCATTTTGCCGGGTTATCAGACATGTGTGTCTTGGCCAGTGCAATCCTTGCATGATGTACACTGACCCCCGCACCCTGCAGCTGGTCAGATATTACCTGTTCAAGTTTCAGGTTTTCAGCCTGTATCTTGCGGGACAGGCGGTCCCAGTTGCGTTTCAGGATGCCGAACATCCACATGGTGATCTCATGTTCCAGAAACTCGATATCTTCCATCGGGTCATGCTGGCCTATGCCCACCGGATTGCCTTCGATATCAGTACCACCTGATACATCGATGACATGAATGATAGCATTGGCCTGCCTCAGGTTGTCCAGGAATGCATTCCCTAATCCTCTGCCTTTATGGGCATCAGGCACCAGGCCGGCCACATCGATAACGTCTACCGGTACAAACCTGATACCATCCTGGCACTGCCCGCAGGGTTTTCCCAGCTCCGTGCATGGACAAAGTGTCCTCACATAGGTGACACCGTGGTTTGCATCAATTGTGGTAAACGGATGATTGGCAATCTCTACGTTTGCAAGTGTAGCAGCCTTGAAAAAGGTACTCTTGCCTGAATTAGGTTTTCCCGCAAGTCCTATGGAAATTGACATGTTCATTACCTCATACGTTGTTTGCTTTAATGTTTTTTTCAGGTACATAATATGTTTGTAACTATTCTCCTGGATACCTGTGACCATCATTGACAACAATTTTCCCGCATTTTTTGCAGGGACCGAGTTGACCGTTTCGTGTAAAGATGAACAATCTTAAACCCGGCATCATCCCTGATTTTTAAAATGTAAAGGAAAAACAGGATAATTTAGTCTAAACGTTAACGAAATGGTTATGCTGCAAGAAAATCTTCCCTACGGTCGGAATAACTTGAGTACATAACATTATACTTTATATATAACAAGAAAACGAGAATTGCTGACATAAAAATACTGTTTACAATAAAATCGAAATGTTTAACACTATACCAATCACTCGATTATATTTGTACTTTAAAGAGTAGGTGAGTGTAACGTCATCCAATATACAGCTTTGCTACCAATGCGGTAAGTGTACTGCTATCTGTCCGATGCGAAGGGTTGTAAAGACCGCCCCCAGGAGCAATATTTACCAGGAAAATATTTACAGGACACGTACCGAGGATATCTGGAACTGCCTGACCTGCAACCTCTGCTACGATGGATGCCCGCAGGGAGTGAACTATTCGGAATTTGTACGGGAGACCAGGGGAAAAGCAGATGACAGCCATCTGGTCCACAAGGGAGTCTTTACTGCACTATCCGAACTGATGACAGACCTGGATGAGAGCAGGACCAGCCTTGAGAAAACAGGTAACCCTGATTCAAAGATTGGATATTATCCGGGATGCCTTGACTTCCATGACATGTTCTTCAACCTGGATGTGGATTTTAAGTCCATCGCAGATTCTTCAATGAAACTGCTGCAGCATCTCGATATTGATCCGCAGCTCATGCAAATGAAATGCTGCGGCCACGACCAGTTGTGGCAGGGAGATAAAGATACTTTTGAGAAATTACGAGAGCAGAATTCCAAACTCATTACAGAAAGCGGCATCGATACACTTGTCACATCGTGTGCAGAATGTTACCGGACCCTCAGCGAGGATTATGACCTGCCAATCAAGGTCGTCCATATCAGCCAGGTGCTCAAAGATGCGGACCTTGGTGTGGATTCAGGCATCAAGGTCACCTACCATGATGCATGCAGGCTCGGTCGCCATATGGGAGAATACGATGCACCCAGGAGTGCACTTGAAGGAGCGGGGGCCGAGGTTCTTGAGATGAAGCACAGTAAAGGCGGATCCTGGTGCTGCGGTGTCAGTTCCATGATGAACTGCAATGATAAGAGCAAAGCGCTCAGAAAGACCAGGCTGGATGAAGCAAAGGCAACCGGTGCTGAAGTGCTCATCACCACCTGCCCCAAGTGCCTTGCGCATCTCAGTTGCATGAAGAACGAACAGGAATCGGTGGAACAGTACGATTACGATATCAAGGACCTGACCGTGTTCCTTGCCGAGCAGATGGGAGGGAAATAATATGAGTGACCGTGTAAAGACATCTGATTTTGACCGGGCATTCAGGGATGAGGTATTCGAGGAGCCGGGTGCTGATAAGATCTCTCTGTGTTTCAACTGTACCGGATGCTCATCTGGTTGTCCGATGACCGAACAGGAAAGTGAGTATAATATCCGCAAGTTCCTGCGTATGGCGAACCTTGGCATGAAGGAACAGTTACTGAACAATCCCTATATCTGGTACTGCACTACATGCTATAAGTGCCAGGAACGGTGTCCCCAGGGGGTGCAGAACGTGGATGCCCTGTTAAAGATACGGACCATTGCCGTGGAGAACGGTATCATGCTGGCACCCCACAAGAAGGTGGGGCAGCTGGTGGTCAAGTTCGGGCATGCGGTTCCCATCAATGACGACACCAGGGAGAAGCGCAAAAAACTTGGGCTGGATGAGGTGCCTCCGACCGTGCACAGGTTCAGTAACGGGCTGGATGAGGTAAGGAAACTGCTTAAGATCGCCGGGTTCGATACTATCGTTGCTGAAAAGGAGGAAGGGAAATGACCCGACTATCCTTCTTCCTGGGGTGTATTGCCCCGAACCGGTACCCTGGTATCGAGGTCTCAACACAGAAAACACTTGAGAAACTCGGCGTGGAACTGGATGACCTTGAAGGTGCTTCCTGCTGTCCTGCTCCGGGTGTGTTCAGGTCATTTGACAAGACCACCTGGCTGGCAATGGCATCAAGGAACATCACCCTGTCCGAAGAACTGGGTGACGATATCCTGACCATCTGCAATGGGTGTTTCGGCTCCCTCACAGATGCCAATCACCTGCTCAAAGAAGATGCAGCGCTCAAAAGTGACGTGAACAGGATACTTTCAGAGATAGGCCGCGAGTTCAGGGGTACGCAGGATGTACGCCACATCGTGGAATACCTGTACCAGGAGATCGGACCTGAGCGGATAAAAGAAGCAGTGACAAACCCGCTGGATCTCAGGGTAGCGGTGCATTACGGTTGTCACCTGGTCAAACCCAGTAAGGAACGGCGCCTGGGCAGTGTGGAGAATCCCACATTCTTTGATGAACTGGTGGAGGCTACCGGGGCAACTTCAGTGGATTACGAGGATAAGATGGCCTGCTGCGGTGCAGGGGGCGGCGCCAGGACAGCAGTGGTGGATACGACCCTCAAACTGGTGGATAAGAAACTGGACCATATGGAAGCGGCAGGTGTGGATTGTGTGGTAGACGCCTGCCCGTTCTGCCATTTGCAGCTTGATGTGGGCCAGACCGAGATAAAGAAGAAATTCGAAAAGGAACACAATATGCCGGTTTTGCATTATTCACAGCTGCTGGGTCTGGCCATGGGATTCACACCTGAGGAGCTGGGTATCGATATGAACTTTACTGGTACTGGTAATCTTATTGAGAAAGTACGGGGTGGTATGAAATGAGTAAATTAGTTGGTGCCGTCGCAGTGGCGGGTGGTGGTATAGCCGGCATCCAGAGCGCCATCGACCTGGCCAGTAGCGGGCTCAAGGTATATCTTATCGAGAAAGGTACGTCCATTGGCGGCAAGATGGCACAGCTGGACAAGACCTTCCCGACCCTGGATTGTTCCATGTGTACGCTGTCACCAAAACTGGCCGAAGTGTCACGCCACCCGAATATTGAACTCCTTACCTACAGCGAGATCACGGATATCGAAGGCGAGGCCGGGGATTTTACCGTAAAGGTCAGGAAAAAAGCCAGGTACGTGGACCCTGAAAAGTGCACTTCATGCGGGATATGCATCGCAAAATGCCCGGCAAAAGTGCCTGATGAATATAATGAAGGGCAGGGTATGCGAAAGGCCATCTACCTTGCTTTTCCCCAGGCCGTGCCCAGGGTGTTCACCATTGACTCAGAACACTGCCTGTACCTGACAAAAGGTAAGTGCGGTAACTGTGCTAAATTCTGTGAGAACAACGCTATCAATTACGAGGACAAAGACGAAGAGGTGGAGCTCAATGTGGGAAGTGTTATCCTGTCCCCGGGGTTCACACCATTTGATGCATCACAGCTGGAGCAGTTCAGGCTTGACCATCCAAACGTGATAACATCCCTGCAGTTCGAGAGGCAGTTGAGTTCATCGGGACCCTATGAAGGTCATGTGACCCTGGCCGACAATTCCCATCCCAAACGTATCGCATGGATACAGTGCGTGGGTTCCCGGAGTCCCGAGATAGGGAGGGCGAATTGCAGCAGCGTGTGCTGCATGTACGCCACCAAGGAAGCCATGGTGGCCATGGAACACGACTCCGGGCTTGAGACCACGATATTCAATATTGATGTCAGGGCATTTGGCAAGGGTTTCGAGGAGTTCTACCAGAAGGCCAGGAAGGAAAAAGGTATCCGGTTCATCCGCAGCCGGCCTTCCGGCGTGGAAGTGGACCCGCTGACCGATACCCTCTCATTGAAATATGAAGTGGAAGGAAATGGTATCAACCAGGAAGAGTTCGATATGGTCGTGCTGTCCATTGGCCTGACACCGTCCGAGAGCAGTAAACAGCTGGCTGAGATAGCACATGTGGATATCGATGAGCTGGGATTTATCAAGACCAAGATAGACCGTCCCCTTGAGACCTCCCGGCCCGGGATATTTGTATGCGGTGCTGTACAGGCACCCAAGGATATCCCCGATACCGTGGCCGATGCCAGTGGTGCCGCCAGTAAAGCGTCTTCGCTGCTTGCCAGTGAGAGGGGGACCCTGGTAACAGAGCGGAAGTACCCGAAAGAGAAGACCATTGGTGAAGAGGTAAGGACCGGCGTGGTGGTGTGCCGCTGCGGTATCAATATCGGCAGCATCGTGGATGTACCTGATGTGGTGGAATATGCAAAGACACTTCCCGGTGTGGTCTTTGCCAAGGAGGAGGTCTATGCCTGCAGCAGCGACAGCCTTGAAGGTATCAGTGAACTCGTAAAGGAGCATGACCTGAACCGGGTGGTAGTGGCATCATGCACGCCCAGGACCCACGAGCCGCTGTTCCAGGATACGCTGATGGAAGCGGGCCTGAACCCCTACCTGTTCGAACTGGCAAATATCAGGGAGCACTGCTCCTGGGTGCACCAGAAGGAAAAGGAAAAGGCGACCCGCAAGGCCAAGGATATTGTCAGGATGAGCACGGCACGAGTGAACCTGTCCCAGCCGCTGTACACGGAACAAATTGAGTTCAATAAAAATGCGCTGGTACTGGGCGGTGGTATCGCGGGAATGACCGCAGCACTGGATATTGCCGATAAAGGATTCCCTGTTACCCTGGTGGAGAAAGGAACCGAACTGGGCGGACTGCTCAGGACGTATACCACGCTCCAGGACGGGCGCCGTACCTCAGATATCCTTGAACCCCTGATTCGGCGGGTAGAGTCCCATGATACTATTACCGTTTTCACCGATACCGAACTGGTGGAACTGGAAGGGGCTGTGGGTAATTTCACCGGTCACCTGAAAGGTGCCAGTGTGGATGAGGAACTCGTTTTCGGTGTGGCGGTCATCGCAACCGGCGCCAATGAACTGAAACCGCAAGGATACTTCTCATACGGCAAATACCCGAATATCGTGACCCAGAGCCAGCTTGAACAGACGATGGATACCGGCGTGGATGCCAAGAACGTGGTATTCATACAGTGTGCAGGCGGGCGCAATGATGAGAGGCCCTACTGTTCCCGGGCATGCTGTACCGTGGCTATGAAGAACGCCATCCGGTTAAAGGAATCAGACCCTGAAAAAAACGTGTATGTATTGTACCGGGATATCAGGACCTTTGGGAAATGGGAGGAACTGTACACCAGGGCCAGGGAACTGGGCGTGGTGTTCATGCGCTATACTGAAAGCCAGGAGCCTGAGGTCACGGACAGGACCGTGAGCGTGATGGACCAGTTACTCGGTATCAACTTCGAAATAGATTATGACCTGCTGGTGCTCAGTGCACCTCTGGTGACGCCCGAGACCAATGAGACCCTGGCGCCTCTGTTCAAAGTGCCGCTGGATGCGAACCGGTTCTTCCTGGAAGCGCATATCAAGCTCAGGCCCGTGGAGTTCGCCACGGACGGAGTGTTCCTGTGCGGGACTGCCCAGGCACCTAAACTGGTGGACGAGGCCGTATCCCAGGCTTCGGCTGCAGCATCCCGGGCATGCACCATCCTGTCCAGGGATTACCTGGAGACCATTGGAAATGTGTCTGTGGTGGACCAGGAACTCTGTATCGGCTGCGGGCGATGTACGCTCGTGTGTCCCTATAATGCCCCCGAACTCAAGGAGGTCGTGGTAGAGACCGAGGAGATCATCTACACGACCAGGAAGAGCGAGATCAACCCGGCTGTGTGCAAAGGGTGCGGTAGCTGTGCTGCCGAGTGCCCGACCGGAGCCATTACTCCCAGGCACTTTACGGCACCCCAGATAATTGCTGTGATAAAGGCTTACGGGGAGGGGATATGAATGACATTTGAACCTGATGTGCTGACTTTTTGCTGTAACTGGTGCAGCTACGCGGGTGCCGACCTTGCAGGCGTATCCAGGCTCCAGTATCCCACCAACAACCGCATCGTGCGCGTGATGTGCAGCAGCAGGATAGAGCCCACGTTCATCCTCGAAGCCCTGAAGGAAGGTGCGGACGGCATCCTGGTGACAGGTTGTCATATCGGGGATTGCCACTATATCGAAGGGAATGTCCATACCGACGAGAGGATGAAGGAAATGGTGGATGCACTTGAACACCTGGGACTGGGCGGACGGCTTCACCTGGAATGGGTGTCTGCGGCAGAGGGCAAAAAATTCCAGGAAACGATCACTGAATTTGTAGAAAAGGTCAGGGCCCTTGGTCCCAGTCCTTTGAAACCAAAAGGGGTGGATGATTAATATGACTCAACAAAAAGCAGTAACTGAACAATTACAGGCAGAGGAGCCCAGGATAGGGGCTTTCATCTGTGAATGCGGCGTGAACATCGGAGGTGCTGTGGACTGCCAGGCCGTGGCAGATTATATTGGCACCCTGCCCAACGTGACCACGGCGGTCGTTAACAAATACACCTGCAGCGACGCCGGACAGGCAGAGATAAAGAATGCGATAAAGGAACTGGGCCTGAACAGGGTACTGGTTGCATCGTGTACGCCCAAGACCCACGAACCTATCTTCAGGGCGTGCGTGGAAGAGGCGGGACTGAATCCCTACCTGTTCGAGTTCGTGAATATCAGGGAACATTGCAGCTGGATACACATGTGGGAGAAGGAAGATGCCACCCACAAGGCCAAGGAACTGGTGCGCATGGGCGTGGCGCGGGCGGCATTGCTTGAACCATTGCAATCCAGCGAGGTGCCGGTTACGAATAAGGCACTGGTCATCGGTGCCGGGGTTACGGGCATGCAGGCGGCACTGGATATTGCTGATATGGGGTTCCAGGTGTACCTGGTGGAGCAGGGGCCTTCCATCGGCGGGAAGATGGCACAGCTGGATAAGACCTTCCCGACCAATGACTGCAGTATCTGTATCCTGGGTCCCAAGATGGTGGAAGTTGCCCGGAACAAGAATATCGATATCATGAGCTACTCTGAGGTAGAGGAAGTGGACGGGTATGTGGGTAACTTCAAGGTGAAAGTGAAGCACAAGCCCAGGTACCTCAATATCAATGAGTGTACCGGCTGCGGATTGTGTACCGAGAAGTGCCCGGTCGAGGTGCCCTATACCGAGTTCAATGAGGGGATCGGCACGCGCAAGGCCATCTATGTGCCCTTCCCCCAGGCAGTGCCCTTGCGGGCCCTGGTGGACAAAACGGTGTGCATCGATTGCGGGGCCTGCATCAAGGCATGTGAGCGCGGCGCCATTGATATGGACCAGCAGGAAACATTCTCTGAGCTGGATGTGGGCGTGATAGTAGTGGCCGTCGGTTACGATGTATATAATCCCGAGCCAAAACACGAATACGGGTTCGGCCTGTACGATAATGTCATCACCACCATGGAGTTCGAGAGGCTTATCAATGCCAGTGGACCCACTATGGGCAAAGTGGTGCGGCCTTCGGACGTAAAACCGCCCAAACGGATAGGGTTCGTGCAATGCGTTGGCAGCAGGGATAAGAACTCGAACATATATTGTTCCAGTTTCTGTTGCATGGCGTCCCTGAAAAATGCCCAGCTGATAAAGGAAAAATATCCTGATACAGAAGTCTATATCATGTATATGGATATGAGAACGCCGTTTCGGATGTACGAGGAGTTCTACAACAGGGCAAGGGATTCCGGTATCAAGTTCGTCAGGGGCAAACCTGCAGAAGTGAGCGAAACTGAGGATAAGAATATCATTGCCAGGGTAGAGGATACCCTGACCGGTGATATCATGAACCTGGAACTGGACCTGATGGTCCTGAGCGTCGGTGCGGTACCGAACAAGGGTACCGAGAAAGTACGCCAGATACTGAAAGTGAGCCGGGCTGCGGACGGGTTCATGATGGAAGCCCATCCAAAATTGAAACCGGTTGACACTACCCTGGATGGTATCTTTATCGGTGGAATGACCCAGGGTCCCAAGGATATTCCCTATTCCATATCCCAGGGGAGTGCGTGTGCTGCCCGTGCGACACGGTTCCTGGCTCAGGGGAAGGCACTGACCGAAGGCATTACCGTAAAGGTCGATGAGGATATCTGCGTATCCTGCGGTGTGTGCGCACCCATGTGCCCGTTCCAGGCACTGGGAATGGAAGGCGGGAAGTTGAATATTATCACGGCCCTGTGCAAGGGGTGCGGCACCTGTGTGGTGGCCTGCCCGACCGGGGCATTGCAGCAGAGTCACTTCAAGAACGAACAGTTGCTGGCACAGGTCAGGAACGTGTTCGCCTACGGGGAGGTGTGAACATGCCTGAGAATGGATGGGAGCCCAAGATAGTGGCATTCTGCTGTAACTGGTGCAGTTACGGTGGTGCGGATACCGCTGGTATGGGCAGGTTCCAGCAGCCTGCGTCCACCAGGGTCATCAGGGTCATGTGCTCGGGCAGGATTGACCCGCTGCATGTGTTCAATGCGTTCCTGGAGGGTGCGGATGCAGTGCTGGTCACCGGGTGTCATATCGGGGACTGCCATTACGTGAACGGGAACGAGAAGACCGAAGTGAGGTACGGGTTCCTTGAGGATATGATACAGCAGCTGGGACTGGAGCCCGAAAGGCTGCACCTGAACTGGATATCTGCCAGCGAGGGCGAGCGGTTTGCCAATTTTATCAGGGATGTTACCGCGAAGGTGAAGGAACTGGGACCCAGTCCTCTTAAGCCTGCGGGGGTGAGCTGAATGGTCAAAGTAGGCGATATGCTCATCGGGTATGCCACTGATGAGGGTGTGCGAAAGCGCGGTGCTTCCGGCGGGCTGGTCACAGCGGTTCTGGCCGCAGCTCTTGAAAAGGGACTGGTTGAGAATGTGGTGGTGCTCAAACATATCAATGAGTTTGAAGCCGTCCCTATCGTTACTGATAATGTGGAAGAGGTACTGGCATCCACAGGCAGTTTGCATTCGGTACCGGTGAACCTGGCCAGGTACGCGGTCGGCCGCAAGGTGGCTATGCCTGCCAAACCCTGTGATACCCGGGCTGTTATCGAGCAGGCAAAACGCGGTAAGATAGACCTGGACACTACCTACATTGTAGGATTGAACTGCGGGGGAAGCATGCATCCGGTCGTGACCAAAAAGATGCTGGCCGATATGTATGATATTGACCCTGACGATGTAGTTGGCGAGGAGATAGAGAAGGGAAAACTGATATTCAAGACGAAGGATGGAAAAGAGAAGGCCATATCCATCGATGAACTGGAAGAGGCAGGATTCGGACGCCGTGAAAGCTGCCGGTACTGCACGTTAAAAATACCGGTGAACGCTGACCTGGCCTGCGGGAACTGGGGTGTTATCGGGGACCTGGCAGGTAATGCCACGTTCTGCCAGGTGATGAACGATAAAGGTGTGCGGCTCCTGGAGAATGCCATTGAAGCGGGCCGTATCGAGGTGCAGCCGGCAAGCGATAAGGCGATAGGGATACGGGAGAAGGTGAACGGTGCCATGGAGAAACTGGGTAAGACCTGGGAGGAGAACGTGTTCACTGAGATACCTGACAAAGAGCGAATGCAGTATTACCTGGAACAGATGGCGGACTGCATTGACTGCGGAGCCTGTAAGGAGGTATGCCCGGTTTGCACATGCGGCGAGGATTCCAAGTGTACCATGTTCCATACCCTGGTCGATGACTACAAAATGAGCATGTATCATCTCATACGGTTGCTGCACCTGTCAGATAGCTGCATTGCATGCGGCCAGTGTACTGACATGTGTCCGGTCGATATTCCCATAACCATGCTGCAGAACCGGTTCTCGATACCTGCCCAGCGCAAGCGGGATTATACACCGGGGATGAATGTGGATGATACTCCACCCTATTTCGAGGTGATGTTGAAATGAAGGAAATGATCTACCAGACCGTGTGCCCGGGATGTAATATGGGCTGCGGGCTGTATATCAGGGAAGATGAAGAGGGGATGTTAGCTGTTGATTTCATGAAGAGCAGTCCTGCGAATCTGGGTAAACTGTGCAGGTTCGGTATGCAGCTGCCCCACCATTACTCAAAGGCCACCAGTATGGTGGGTGGTGTGGAGGCCAGTATCGAGGATGCGGTCCAGGCTGCTTCCATCAAATTGAAAGGAGCGAAGAACGTTGCCATGCTTGCAGTCGGCGCCACGACCAGTGAAGAACACCTGGCATTTTGCAGGATAGCCGATGCGATGAGTATAGTGGTGAACACGGGGATACGTGCGTACGGGGAGATCCCGTCCGAATGCCACCCTGCTGTGGGTATGGGCCTGCCGCTCGAGGATATCGAGCAGGCGAAGCGTATCGCCCTGTTCGTGGACCCGTATACCCAGTATCCGTTGCTGGTCAGGCGGCTCCGGGCAGCGAAGCGCAATGGTGCGACCATTGTGGCTGTGGGGTGGCAGGATATGAACCTGGCAGATGAGAACAAGTATATCGGTCCTGACCAGTATGAAAGCGAACTGGGACTGGACAGCGATTCCATTATCATTACTGACGTGCATCCCCATACTGACCCCGAACAGGTTAAACAGGTGCTTAATCTTGCATTGATGACCGGGGCCAGATCTCTGTTCATGAAACCTTTTGTGGACTCCACCGGCGCGCAGTTACTGAGCAAGGGTAAGGGGCATAAGGGGCTGCGTGAGCTCATGGATGGTATCAACGAGGGCAGTATCAAGACGCTGGTCACCCTGAACAGCGACCCGCTGGAGCTTATGCCCAATAGCGATGAGGCAGCAGGAACGCTGGAGAAGCTGGATACCCTCATAGTGATAACATCCAGGGAAGGGGCAGTGAACAAACTGGCCCATATTGTCATCGGGACTGAACCGCTCTATGCGAAGGCGGGCAGTTTCATGAACGTGGAAGGGCAGGTGCTGAACAATTCAGGTACCGGTACTTCAGGGATAGATGCCATGTCTACCCTGGCCCAAAACCTCGGGGGTGCAGCTTTTGATTTCCAGGCGCTGCATAATAAGGTGCTGGAGTCGATAGTCCAGGAGTACACCAGGCCAAAATACAGGGAACTGGTGTGCAAGCTCATGGAAACAGCTGAGGTGGGGGATGGCAGGGGGAATCTGGTCTGTGTGTCCAATCCGTTCATGTGGTTCGACCAGCCCGACGATAACGACTTCGTGATGGTGAACATGAACATGGTGAAGAAACTGGGCCTGCGCAAGGGTGGTATGATAACACTGACCTCGGATGCGGGTACCGTGAATGTGAGATATACGGTGAGGGATGTCCCTGACGGGCTGATACTGAGCATGAAAAAATTACCGGTGGCCACGGGAAGTACTACCGAGGTTGCGATGGAGGCGGCATAAATGGTTGAGCTTGATAAGGAACAGGAGAAGGCGTTCGTAGATGAGCTGATGGAGGCGAACGAATTGAAGGGTGCCTCGAAGAAGCGATTGATAAAGTTCCTGGGGAACAAGTATGACTGGGACAAGCATAAGGTCCAGTTCAGGCTGACCCGGGCGCTGATTACCGAGCGATACGCGCAGAGTCATTAATTATAAGGGCAAATGCCCTCCTGGATTTTTTACTTTTACCCAATAAGGGACAATAATTGACCAATTGTGTCTTTTACATCATGCTGTGACATTCGACCATACTTTCTTATTGCATCAAGATTTTCAGGAATATTTTCCAGGCATTTCTTGAGGAAATCGTAATCATTCAGTTTTTCTCCAAGAAATCCTATTTCAAGTTCTGCTCCACCATGTCCAGGATCAATGAGTGCAATTATATCGGCATAATCCTTGACAAGTTTTCCCCGCTCCCAATCTTCGTTATGACATTTGTTATATCTTATCCGGTATGTTCTATCCCAGGCAGCTTTTAATTTCATAAGGAAAAGCAACGATCTTTTTGGAACAACAGCAAGAACTTCTCCCCTAATCTCTTTTATTGCAGTTTGTTCCATAGGTATGTTGAAATCAAAATCTGTCTGATTACCTTGAAATTTAATTAGCTCCCGAGAAATAAAATCTATTATTATTTCTTTAATATCACCATCATCTGTCTGTTTCGATACTGATTTGCTTTCACCCCACATTTCATATGTTCCGTACCCGCGGTCATTTTTTAGAGCATACTTCAGTGAATGTTTAGTTCGACTATTTGTCACCAAGTCTATATCCACTGAACCGTACCATGGGTTATAAGCATCTACTGCCCACCCACCGATCAAAATAGTTACTGGGTCTTGAGAGGTCTCACCATGATCCTTTACCCAGCTAAATATGAACCTGAGTTCTTCAAGAGACTGGGATATTATCCTGGGGGTTGGGTCAAAGTAGGGCATATTTCTCCACCATGGCCTTTGTAATATCCCGTGCACTGTAACCCAATCCGGCAAGGTCGAGAAGTGTCTGGGCTGGAGAGACAACCCTTATGTTTTCGATTTCCCTGGAATCATTGAACAGTTTTCTGTCGGGGACATAGATTCGTGCCCTGATGCCCTCTCCTTCCTCTTCTCCGAATGTCTGGATGAAGAAGTCAATCTCATCTTTTTCAAGATACAGGTAGACAGAATCATGCCTTATGGCATACCCTGTATATAATCCTCCGGCAGTATATGCGGTAAATGCGAACCTGATCTCATGCTGCCCTAATATATGGGATAATTCCGTGGCAGCTGTGTGGGCATTGTCGAAATTAATGGTTATTTCATGCTCAATGAGATTTTCAAAGGGCCTTTCCCAGGCAGCACCGTTTAAGAGTGCATCAGTGTTTGAGATAGTGACATAGTTATCTTTCATTGCTACTATGTCCTGGTTTTTCAGGGTCTGGATAATGAGATGTGCCCAGCCGTATGAGACATGCTCAAGTAAGGACAGCTGCCTGATGGATGTCTTTTTTTCTTTTAATAACCGGGTAATGACACGCCATGATTTTTCTGAGGTGATCTTGGCCCTTGGACGACCACGAAATTTCTCATTTTTCACAGGCAAATGGATATTCCGGGGAATAGTAACAAGGTTAATTCCGACCGTTTCTGCTATATGCTCAGCAGATTTCGGAATGAATTTTGCTGCAATAACGAATGAGTAATGTGAAATGCCTGGTTCCTGTTTCTTTAGCAGTTCTTTTAATAAAGTCATCCTTGCAATGGCATCAAGACTTACCTTGGATTTTATTTGTGTCAAATATGTATTGTTTCCATCCTGAATGACCAATTCAACAGTTAATGGACTTACTGCTTCTTTGATATCCGGTGCTTCAATAATACGGGCACTACCGCTAAGGTTTAATTTTGTGCTTATAAATTTAAATAGCAGAGGGTCATCTTCCAATAAAATCATCGTTATTATCGGTATATACTGATATGCATATAAAGTTATCAGTGATATGTATCAGTAAATAGTGATATGTAAATAAAGGTATCAGTGATAACTTAGTTTTATGGATTGAACTGCCAGGGTCCAGTTCAGGCTGACCCGGGCGCTGCCGGCCGAGCGATACGCGCAGAATCATTAATTAACATTTTTGGGGGCATAGTCCCCCCGGCAATTTCTTTTTAAACCCTCCTAATCTTATCATAGAGCAGCTCAATCCAGGATTCTGCCCTGTGTTCGGGTTGCTTTACTATCAGGATACTGCAGTTGGACCTGTTAATGATCCTGTCGGGAAGGGAGCCGAACAGTACATCATGCAATAACCATTCGGTCGACGGACCCAGTATAATAAGGTCATGGTCCTTTGACTGCTTAACAATGGTATCCTCGATGGAATCTGAAACTACGACCTGACAGTTGACGGCCATTTTGACTATTTGCGTGGCTTTGTCCTGCATTTCCTGTGCCTGTGGAACTGTTGCGTCGTCCCCAATTACGGTCAATAATGTCATCCTGGCATTGAAAAATTCCGCGAGCTGCTGGCCCATCATAACCCGGAACTCATGTTCTCCCAATCCCAATGGTACCAGGATACTCCTGACTTCCTTGAAATGTTTTGGGAAGAATATCCCTACATCACAATCCGCATTCCTCATGACTATCTGGGGAACGCTCTGTTTGATCTTGCCCCTGAACATCTTTTCAGTACCACCCAGGAGCAGGATGTTACTTTTCCCGGACCGTGCCACGTCCAGGATGGCTTCAGAGATCTCATGTGACACCACGGTCTTCTTTATGACCGGTACACCGAACTCGGCCCCGGTGGAGATGGCTTTCTTGAAAA
>JAHYIS010000038.1 GCA_019429385.1 ANME-2 cluster archaeon
TGACAACCGGTACACAGAGTCGTATTCTCAAGCACAAGCACGGGTTTGGTGAGACTATCATTATGCATCCAGCCACCGTTATGGCACGATGCATTGGTACAGTTCGGTGATGTAGTACCCCAGGCACCGGCATTCAGACTATGTTCGGGAACACTTGCATTGAATGTAGGATTCACCATTATGCCGGTACTGTTGAACGCTGACCCTGCCTGGTGGCAGTAACTGCAATTCACACCACCCGACCAGGTACGAAGGTCTGTTCTCTTCCTGCCATAGTGGGCGATAAGGTAACTATCATTGGTCCGGTCGGCCGGGTCTGCAGCCGCAGGACCGATATCAAGGAGTTTCATCTCGGTAAGATTGTGGCATACTACACAGGACGACATGTTATTCGTGCCATTACCTGCTTTGAGTTCGCTGCCGCCGTAAAAGTGTTCAACTACTGCAGGAATTACACCAGCACCTGATAGGTTGGTTGGTTTATTGGTACCAACATGGCATTCCTCACAGGTGTAAGGTTCAACCCCATTAAAGTCACCCAGACGGTCAGCATGTGACGTTGCCGTTGCAGGATAGGTACCGTTATTGATGTGGCATGCCCAGCAGATCTTGTTGGTGTCACTTATGGCATACGGGTTGGTGATAGTTGATAGATTCTGGATATTCTGGTGAATTGATAGTGAATCATTCATTACCGTGAAATTGACCTTGGGTGCAGTACCGCCAATATCATGGCATGATATACAATCAGCCCCGAATCCACCCACTGCCACTCTATGCACGAAATCTTTCGTAGTAGGAGTTGATATCGTGAGCAATAGAGCACCGTGACAGGGCTGGCATGTACTGTCATTGACATTGCTCCCCATGAACGAGTGATTGTACCATACCTGGCCGGAATTATCCCATGCAGTGCCATTGAGCGTATTGTTCAGTACAATGGTCGGTGGAACCGGGGTCCACTGGGTACCGTTATAGTAGGGTGCAGAATTGACATGACACCCTCGGCACCAGGTGTTGGTGCTGGTGATGCTGGTGTTCAATGCCTGGCCGTTGCGGATACTCTCGATAAGACCCGTGGCAGGGTCGCTGTGCCTGGTATCGTTGTGACAGTATTCGCAGGCTTCGTTGGTGGTGTTCCAGTAAACAGTGCTATTCCACCGGCTGCCGTTATTGAGGTTATCGCTGTGAGCGAACATGCCGCCGGTATTTGCAACGAGCGGTCGGGTGGGAGTGAAGTTGGAAAGGGTGGCGTTGTTGCTATGACAGCGGACACAGTCAATTGCAGTAACGTTGGATGTGCTGAAGGTATCGTCCTGCTGGAGATAGTTCATAGGATGAATTTCAGTGGAATTATAGGTGTGACAGGCAGTACAGTTTACAGCCTGGTTATGGCGCGTCTTGTTTGTAGTAACCATGTTACCGCTGTAAGTCTTTGATATCCCATGACATGCCAGGCAAAGAGTATCGTTTATTATTGGCTTCTTGAGAGGTTCATCATGGAACTGGTATCCCGTGCTATTGTGGCATTCGCTCGCATTACAACCCGGGTTCGTGCTATTGTATCTCAGGCTGTGGTTATTTATCGAAGTATTCGAAGGGTCTGTAAATACACCGCTGAATTCAACGGTGGCGTTTTTATGGCAGTAGGAACAATAATCAGCACTTCCCGGTGTTTTGCCGAATGCTGATCTGTTCTTGCCATAATGGTAGAAACTCAGGTTCCCACCTGTGAAGCGCTCTCCATCACCGATAAAACTGCCGGTGTCGGTATCGTTATTGTAAAGTACCATGCTGGAAACATTCTCATGGCAGTCGATACATGAAGCCTGGGCGCTGGTCGTATTCCAGAGTGCAGAGATATTCCCTCCGTTGAAATGGTTTGAAACGGGTTTTGCAGGTTGCGGGTCTCCATTGAAAGTAACCCCATATTTGGCTCCCCCGGCAACATGGCAGTCCACGCACATAAAAGGATTCGCAAATCGGTCACCCATTCCGCCGGTTACATTACCAGCAGAATCATGACATGCCCAGCAGGCCCCATTATCTGAGAAGTAGCCCTGTGACGAAGCATTCAAGGAATTCATGCCCGCATGCACACTGCTGTTGAAAGTGGTTGTATTGATATGATGGGTCACGTTTGTGCTTGACATCTGATGGCATTTGATACAATCAGGGTCACCTCCCCGGGTCACATTGGCTGAATGGAAATCCAGCGGTTGAGCTCCCCCGGCATGGCAGTCCCAGCATTCCTCTTTAGTGACCGTTGCATTTACATGTTGAGGAACACCGGTAACAAGAGCAGTTACATTGGACGGTGCACCCCACCAGGTCGATTCGACCAGGGTGCCAATGCTCGTATTAGCACCAAGATGACAGATCCTGCAATCACTGGTATTGGGCATATGGTCTATGGTCTGCGTGAACCGGTAGGGACTCATATTTGAGTCAGGCAATCCGAAGTTATAAAAAGCATAATACCCGCCTGCAGAACCGTTCTTCTCCCGGCCTACACCATGGCATGAACCATTGCCTGTATTATTATCAAAACTAAAACATGTTGAGGGTGTTATCTGGGTGGTGGTGGAATAGGCAGCACTTTGATTGGGTACCTGTATCAAGGTCAATGGTCTATTGATATGGTTGACCACTCCGGGCATTGTTTCGTTAATATCGCTTCTCAGCTGGATCTTATCACTGAATGGCCCGGAAGGACTCGAATAATGACACTCTTCACAGATATTGGTATTATTATCTGATATAAATGTCATTGGTTCTACGTCTTCTTTATGGCAGGCATAGCACCCTTCATTATCCTGCCGCTGCTGGCCCGCCTGGACCTCATAATCAATACCGTCACCCTCCCAGTCAAAACCAAAGGTATGGATGTCAGCGGCCTTGGATAGGTTTTCCCTATGGAATGTTGTATCATTGCCATGACAGTTGCTGCAAAATCCTGCTGTCTTATTCACTGGATGCCGTATCTGGTCTGAAACGTTCCACTGGACACCAACACTTGTATTCTTATGACAAAGGCTGCAATCAACAACCGTGGAGATAAGAGTAGAAGTGTTGGCGTAATGAGACACATTTGATAAGAGGGTAACATTAGATGCATTATTGTCATTTAATATCCTGGGGGTCAGGCTTTGATTATGGCAATAGCTGCAATTATCAAAAGTATCGATATCTGTAGATAGATTTATATTCTGAATATGTTCCAGTACAATGGGAATAGATGGGCCACTGATGTTACTGCCGGGGAGTGTCCCGTTTATATGACAATCCCCCTCATTGCAATTCAGAGGATTCGTGTAATTGGCAGGATTGGTGGCATTCACTGCAGCATCTGAGTGAGTTCCGATAGGAGCAGTTCCGTTCCCATGACATGCCCAACATACCCGGTTCAATGGGTCTATTGATGCATTATAAGGTGTACCATTGTTCAAATCAGCATGCACACTGGCATTTATTGCTGAAATATTGACATCAAGATAGGGGGCTGTATTATTATGACAGCTAAGACAATCTCCGTTCGATGCATCTAATACAGGCAAAAGGGCCAATAAAAATAAAATTAAAAAAGTAGCTCTAACTGCATTTGTCTCTGCCCATTGCATTCTATACACCTATCGGCAACACACTGTATGGTTTTATACCATTAATGTTAATACCTGTTTAAAGTATTTATTCAAAGAGTCAATTCAGGATAATCGTGTTTCTTGTATTCTCATAAATGTTTTGATTTCATATCCATTCTAATTTTTTTTAAGAATTTATAAACTCAATATTATTTATAAATGCCTGAAATTCTTATATTTTGTATGTTCTTGTATGTATCATCCTTATAAAAATACCTTTTCAACCTTTGAGATATACTGGTGTCAATCTCCTCTCAAGGAATGAAAATGACACATCAATGAATAATGCGAGCACTATAGCAGGAAGGGCTCCAGCCAAGATCTTATCCGTGTTAAAAGCTATCAGACCTTCAAATACCAGTTCTCCCAGTCCACCGCTACCAATAATTGCGGTCAGTATAGCGATACTATTGGCCAGGATAGCTGCAAATTTTATACCTGCGAACATTGCAGGGTATGCATTTGGTATTCTAATGTGACGGTTGATCTGCCAGTCAGTTAATCCAATACCTTTAGCATATTCTATTAATAATGGATCAATATTGGTTAGGCCTATATAGGAATTTTTAATAATGGGGAGCAAAGCCCTTAGCATAATGGCTATTATAGCCGGGGTGAAACCTATTCCAATAAGTGGAACCACAATTGCAACAACAGCAAAACTCGGTACTGCCTGGGCCAGGTTTGCAAATTTTATTACGATAGAAGCCAGCCTGGTACTATACAATGAGGCAAATGCCAGTGGAATAGCTATGACGATACTTATGAAAAGAGCTGAATATGTGAGAACAATATGCTCAACAGTAGCATCTGCAATAGTGGAAAATATTACCATGAACCATACCTCACCTTGAGTCTGTTTTCAATAACACCAGCAATTGCATCCAGAATAACTGCAAGCATTCCGGTCCATAATCCTGCAACCAGAATGGTATCCACATCATACAGGTAAATACCCGTCTGCAATGCCGTTCCAAGGCCACCTGCTGCAATTAGGCCACCCAGGGTGATCAAGCCCATAGTAAATACCAGTGCTATCCTGAAACCACCAGCAATGAGTGGAAGTGCCATTGGCATCCTTACCTTGACCAATATCTCTTTTGATGACAGTCCTATTGCCTGTGCGATGTAAATATACTCTTTGTTGACACTTTTCAGACCCACATAGGTATTCCTGGTGATAGGCAGGATAGAATACAGGATCGATGCAACAATAGTAGGTTTTGCCCCTAAACCAAAGAAGGGAAGCAATAGAACCAGAAGTGCAATATCAGGTAGGGTTTCGATAATATTGAGGATATTCAATATCGGATTGGCAATTCTTGGATGCAGAAATACAATGATCCCCACACTGATACCAATGACTGTGGCTGAAAAAAGGGCAATACTGAACATATACAAATGCTCCATTGTACGCATGGTTAACAATTGTGAATCCCATACATCCATTATCTGTACAATGAATTGTTCCATAAATCCAACCTTGCCTATTGATACTATTTATCAAATGAGTTTCAGGAGCACTTTGTCTAAAAAGAAAATTCCACATGGACGGCCTGCTTCTATCACAATTCCTAATGATTCGGCTTGGTCTTTTAATTTCCCCAATGCTGATGCAATATGATCATTTGGTGAAAAAACAGGGATAGCTCTTGCAATATCCCGAAGTGCTACATTATCGTATGTTTGTTGAAGCAGGTCCACCATTGCAACATATCCTATTGGATCAGAGCTATCAAGTACGATAGCTAGTTCCACATTGGTTTTTGCCATCCTATTAACAGCTTGCTGTGCGGTCATTCCGGCATCAAATAGATATTTCTCAGTTATAGGAGACATCATATCCTTTACCTTGAGGGTATCCATGTGTTTGAATTTCCTTTTTGCATCAACAATATCAGAAACCAGTTCATTTTCAGGGTTCAGGATCAATTCTTCAGGAGTACCTATCTGGATGAGTTTAGCATCAGACATAATACCGATTCTATCCCCCAGTTTGAATGCTTCATCAATGTCATGGGTAATAAACAATATTGTCCTGCCTATTTCCTGTTTTATTACATTGAACTCATCCTGCAACTGCTTTCTCAATATTGGGTCAAGTGCTCCAAACGGTTCATCCATCAACAATAAGGGCGGGTCCATGGCAAGTGCCCTGGCAAGTCCGACCCGCTGCTGCTGCCCACCGCTCAACTGACTGGGATACCTGTCCATAAATGATTCGGGGGGAAGTGATACAAAATCAAGGAGATGTTTTACCCTGTCTGAGATATCCTGGTCGGACCACCCCTCCAGACGGGGGACCAGCCCTATATTCTCCTTGATGGTCATATGGGGAAAAAGACCGATATCCTGGATGACATAACCGATGTTCCTTCGCAACCTGACAGGGTCAAATTCCATTATGTCATGGTCGTTTATCGTTATGACTCCCTCATCCGGTTCAATAAGCCGGTTTATCATCCTGAGGGTGGTGGTCTTTCCAGAACCACTGGGACCTATCAGTATCAACAGTTCACCGCCCTGTATATCAAGGTCCAATTGTTCAACAGCAAAGTGTTCGTCGTATTTTTTCGTGACCTGCTGAAGATGAACTGAGTCGATCCTGTCAAATAGTCTTTGAGTAGGCATGGCTATCTATGAATCTCGTCATGTTTTATAAATAAATCAAAAAGGGTTGAATTACTCTTCAGCAATTAACCCCTGCTGTACGAGAAAATCCCTGGCAATATCCCGTGCTTCTTTTTTGTCCACATCATATTGATAATTAAGTTCCCTCATTGAATCAGTATCAATTCTGCCGTCCAGTTCCTTGATGATATCAACAACATCCGGATTTTCAGATGCGAACTTCTCTGTAACAATAACTATGGCATCATAGGGTGGCAAAGCGTTCTTATCATCTTCCAGTATCCTGAGATTGAACAATTCGTTCCTGGTATCGGTCGTATATGCTGACACTGCCTCTACATCACCCTGTTTGATAGCTTCGTACATGATAGTGGCCAGTCCCTGCCGGTAATTTTTGAATTTAAAACCATATACTTCTTCTATGCGAGGAAGACCATCTTCCCTTTGTGCAAATTCAGGGTCAGTCCCAATTACCATTTCCGGTGCAAATACTTCAAGCTCACTGATTCTGGACACGTTATTTGCCTGCGCCCAATCTTTCTTGACCGCTATAGCGTAAGCATCCTCAAAACCCAGGTTGTTGACAATAAGCACGCCATCCTGTTCAAGCAAACCTTTTTCTGCTTCTTCATATACTAGCTGGGGGTCCCATACCTCAAGTGGTGGTTTATTCAATATCTGGCTGTATGCTGTTCCGGTATATTCCACATACGTGTTGACCTGACCTTGTTTCAGGGCTTCATAATTGACGAAGGTACCACCTAACCCTTCTTTTACATCTGTTTCATATCCATGCTCTTCCAGCAGGAGGGATATCATATGTGCAAGGATATATGATTCCTGAAATTGTTTGGACCCGATGACAATGGTATTGTCATCTGATTGTGTGCATCCACTTGTCAGTACTGCAATTACTATAATAAAAGCGATTAAGATATTCAATTTCATGTAAAATTCCCCGATAATTAATCTATTTCAGAGTTACTTATAGTTTCCTCTAAGGATATATTTCCAGGGTGAATGGTTTCAGTTATGGATAATTGAACTGGATAGTTATTTGAGATGATAAAGGGGATACTTTTTTAAAGTGATATTACCAATTTAATCATAGGGAATTTTCCCTGAGTGGAGTAAATAGATATGGGAATTCTGATACATCTGGCGAAACGCTGGGTTGCCGGTGAATATCTTGAAGATGCTGTTGAGAGGGCAAAATCTGCAAACACCCGGGGAATAACCGGTATTATCAACCACGTGGGAGAACATAACGAGAATATCTCAGAGATAGAAGCCTCAGCAGAAGAATATAGCAGGCTCCTGGATGGCATCAAACAGGAACAGATAGACAGTGCCATTTCCATCAAACTCACCCAGTTGGGGCTTATGAAAGATATGCAGACGTGCATCAGGACGATAGCACCTCTGATAAAGAAGGCAGCCGCCCGTGGCATTTTTGTATGGATAGATATGGAAGGGAGCGCCTATACCCAGGACATCATTGATATCTACAAACAACTCTATTCCGAAAATAAGAATATAGGATTAGCCATTCAGGCATACCTGTTCAGGACGCCGGGTGACCTGAAAGACCTCTCGTCAATCGGCGCAAAGATACGCCTGTGTAAAGGAGCATACAAAGAACCGGCTGATATAGTTATTAAGGAACATTGTGATATCAGGAAAGCCTATGCAGATCAGATGGAGATGCTGTTCAGGGATGGCGGACCTGAACTGATTGCAGTGGCTACCCACGATGATGAACTTATCGAACTGGCCAGGCAATTGAACCGGGACCATCCCCGGAATTTCGAGTTCCAGATGCTCATGGGTGCGCATGACAAACGGAAGGAAGAACTGGCTCGGGATGGGTACAGGGTCTGCGGATATATCCCCTACGGCAAGGGCTGGCTTGGTTATTTCCTGCGCAGGTTGAATGAGCAGAAGCGGGATATAAAGACTGCAGCGGTTTGTATTATTAAAGGGGATTGAGTTCAAAAGGTGACAAATTTACACCTTCACCCCTTCCGCAAACACATTGAACAGGTTCCCCATCTTCTCATACTGCGCCGTTTCCACATGCGAATACCTTATAGGCTTTTTCTGCTCCCGTGTCTCTTTCTTGAGCATATTGTAGAGCGCCTTGGACCGCTCCACCAGCCGCTCATCAGTAGTCCCTTCAACCAGCATCACACCTCCAGCTCCACTCTCAAAAGCAAAGTTCACGATATCCGCATCCAGTATATGGATGGATGGCACCTGCACAAAAAGTATCTTTGAGGAATACTGATTGCGGTTCACCCCTGCCAGGTCAGCAGCTGCATAGGCCGCAGGGTCGATGAACACAATTACACCCGGGCCTGCCTCCAGCATTCCTTTAACCTGCGCCTTGAGCTGCTCGCGCGTGTAGTTCTGGATATCAATAGCCTGCTGCGGGCACACGGCAGCGCACACACCGCAACCCGTACATGCCAGCGGTTCAAGTTTCGGTCTGCCCGGTCCGGACAACGCATCATAGGGACACTCCTCGATACATATACCGCACTCGTCACACCGGTCATTGATGACGGGTTTTTCCGGAGATATGGCAATCCTGCCCTTCCCCAGGAACTGGTGTGTCTTATGAGCGGCACTGATACCATCGGTCACCGAATCATGGATGTCCTTGGGACCTATTGAGCAACCAGCCATGTACACTGCCTGGTTCAGGGAACTGACAGGGTCTATCTTTACATGCTTCTCCTCGATAAAACCATCATCACCTATCGGGACATTCAACTGCCGGGCCAGTTCCTGCGACCCTTCGGCAGCCTCCAGCGAAGGGCACAGCACGACCATATCGAACACATCTTCCTCCTTGGAGTTGAGCAGGGTATCTTCATATCTCACCTTCAGGTCACCGTTCTTCGTTGGTGTTATTTCCGCTATCCTGCCCCTGATGAACTGTACACCCTCCTTCTGGGTATTATAATAGAACTCTTCAAAACGGCGCCCTGCAGCCCGCATATCAATGTAGAATATCGTCACCTCAGCATCCTTGTTCATCTTCTTAACCAGGTGCGCCTGCTTCATCGAATACAGGCAGCATACCCTGCTGCAATGCTTGTTATATTTCTCGAAATCCCGGCTGCCCACGCACAATACGAACGCTACCCGTTTTGGCATCGTTCCGTCTGCTTTCTGGAGTCGCATGCCGGTATGGCTCTTTGCTGAAAGCATATCCTCGAACTCCACTGCAGTAATAATATCCGGATGGTCGGTAGTATATTCCTCGATACGCGATACGTCAAAAATCTTAAAACCAGTAGCAATCACCACCGAACCCACTTTTATGTCTTCAGTCCGGACCTCATCCTCAAGCCTGATGGCATCCACAGGACAGATCTTTGCGCATGCTCCACAGTCAATACACTTTTCCTTGTCAATAATATACACCTGGGGTATGGCCTGGGCAAATGGCAGGTAAATGGCGTCAACCGGACATTTTGCAGCACACCTGCCACATGAAGTACATGTTTCCACATCCACGTACCTGGGAGAATGTTTTAATGCAACCGTGTAGTCACCCACATTTCCCTGTACACCATCCACTTCCGTGTTTGTGAACATAGTAATATTGGGATGGTTGTACACTGCCACCATCTTTGGTGTCAGGGTACACTGGGAACAATCATAGGTGGGAAAGGTCTTGGACAATCCTATCATATGACCACCGATATAAGGTTCCTTCTCCACCAGCACGACCTCATGGTCATCTGCCAGCTCCAGCGCTGTTGTTATCCCTGCAATACCGCCGCCTACCACCAATACCCTGTCTACAAGGTCTTTTTCTATGGGTGCAAGTTCTGACAATGCCGCCATTCTGGCCACTGCTCCTGTGATCAGGGACTTTGCCTTGCTCGTAGCTTGTTCGGGTTCATCAGGATGTACCCATGAATCCTGCTCCCGAAGATTCGTTATTTCCAGCATCATGGGATTGATACCTGCTTTCCCTGCCATTTTCCGGAATGTTTCCAGGTGAAGTTTTGGAGAACAGGAACCTATGACCACTTTATCCACGTTACCACCCCTGATATCCTGTTCAATGGATCCCTGTCCGGCTGAGCTGCACAGATAATCCTGAATGGTTACCGATGCCACATTGTCCTTTCCTTTCATTGCCCCGGCCACGTCATCAATATCGACAACATCCGAGATATTGCCACCACACCTGCACAGGTACACGCCTATCTTGCTGCTGCTCATTTTCACCTTACCCCCTTAACCGGTCAATGAACTGTGCATCTGTTATGAAATTCAGGTCCACACCCACCTCTTCAGGTGAATGCCCCATAGCAATAGCCAGCAACTGGGAATAATGCAGCACCGGGATATTGTATTCATGCCCGAACTTATCTTTTATCTCTACCTGCCCAAAGTCCAGCTGCAGGTGACAGAATGGACATGCATTGACGATACAGTCTACTCCTGCCTCGGCAATATGCTGCAATTTTGCTTCTGCCATCTCCAGTGACGTATCCAGTAATGCAGAACGTACGCCGCCTCCTGCACCGCAGCACGCCATCTTATCCTCATAATCAATACTCTGTGCGCCAAGCGCTTCCACAAGTTCATCAAAGAACACCGGGTTCTCCACGGTCCCCAGGTCCCGCTCTTTGGAAGGTTTGATGAGATGGCAGCCATAATGCAATGCTACCTTCAGGTCAAGCTGATGCTTAATGGTTTCTTTTATCGTCCCGGGTCCGATTTCCTTGGACAGGAACTCGATGATATGACGGACCTCAACTGAGCCGTTGTACTTCATATCCACTTCTGCGAGATGCTTATTGACCTGCCTGGCCAGACCCTGGTCATGCTTGAGTTCATGGTTGGCATCAGTCAGGGAACCGAAACAACCGTTACATATAGTCAGTACATCCCGGTTCATTTGTTCAGATAACACGATATTCCGGGCTGCAAGGGTCAACCATGTGACCTTATCAAATGACCTGAACACACCCGGGGCAGGGCAGCATGACGCACCGGCCAGGTCAGTCCAGTCGATACCCAGTCCGTCCAATACCAGCTTTGTAGCTTTTTCAATGCCAGGATAACGGTTGGGAATAATACATCCCAGGAACAGCGATACAGGTTTCATTGCCCTCCCTCCTTTTCTTTTCCTTCCGTATCCTTGACCAGTTGGACAAAACCAGTAGCTATTAGCAGTTTTTTCACCTGGTCAAGAGCATCCGGGTACTTGTGGACCGTTTCAGGGAGCTCGTCCATCCCCAGTTTCTTTCGTTTGTCCCGGTTAGTATCATTTATAGGTACTGCATGGCCCTTTTCTATAACCAGCCCTGCCACTTTGCGATGATCAGGAAGCATGAGTCCCATATGAACCGATTCCGTCCTCAGGGCCAGAATCCCATCAACGATATTTATTCCTCTTGGACACCGTTCCTGACACTGGTAACAGGTCGTACACATCCACAGGTCTTTATCGTGATACACATCCTTATTCCGCCTTGCAGACAGTACTATACGTCTGGTATTCAGGCTGGTGTACCGTCCGGAAGGGCAACTTCCGGTACATGTCCCGCACTGCATGCAGGTTAAAAATGTCAATCCTTCATCATCAAGCAGTTTTACCGGTTCCTTTGTCATTGTTCCACTCCAATTGATAAGTATAAAATGTTCAATATTTCCTGATCTCACTATAACATATCGTTAAACAACATTGATTTCAGTGATTATTATAAGTATTGATTTTATCGATCACATTTTGCACTGTTTTGTACAAACCTTCCAAAATATATACTACTATTTTGAGCGTCCTGATATGTTCAATACGGTTATTGCGCCCACAGGACACGCCCCTGCACACCTCTTGCAAAAAAGACAAAAAGCAGGTTCTTTTGCATAATATACAACTCTGCCATTGTCCATCTTTCGAATATCCCAGATAATAGGACCTTTTGGGCAAAGGTTCCTGCAGCGTCCACATCCCGTACATGAGTCATTGACCGATATTTCTACAGGCATTTACTCACAGAATTATTTTTTAATCCATTTAACTTATTGGATTGAAAATGAGACCACAATAATCTGATGACCCTAAATTAGTCAGATTGCGTCAAAGTAGCCAGATGACACAAAACTATTAATACTAATAAAAATCACTTTACTATATTAATTTGTTTCAAAAAATAATTAGACTTGATTTAGGGTACTTCTCGTGAGATATGTATATGGATAATTCAAATGAAAGACTGATAGATGTAGTCAGTGCATCTCTCTCAAATATTACTGCAGGAATCGTATTAATCATATTTACGGTCCTGGTATACTTAGACATGTTCAGTCTTTTAAGAAATCCGCTGTTCACTGGTTTTCTGGGACTGGTATTTTTTATCACGTCTTATGTCAGCATGGAATCTGAGAAAAACCAGCATAGTGGAAGTGCTCTACTTAACCTTGACCTCAATGGCATTATAGCAGGGGTGTCACTCCTGGCTGTTTCAATAGCAGGTGCTGCAGGACATTTTGAAGTTGTACGGAACTTTCTCTTTCCACTTATACCTGGTGTTATCCTGATGACAGCTGCTTTTGCCAGGTCATTTATAAAAGCCAGTTATCCAAATCTGCCTATAACACGCACAGACCCCTGCACCATACTGGGCGGCCAGATACTTATTCTCTATTCTATCCTGCTCTATATGGGTTTAGCATCATTTACCTGGAGTCCATTGTTCCCACTGCTAGTGGCAGGGGCACTTTATACTACATTGTTCATGGAAGTGCTCCCTCACCTGGCAAACAGTTCGCAGGATATCCATAACGTGGCTGTCTGGATGGCTGAAATTGAAGAAAAAGCATACAACCTTAGGCGTGAATTCGAATATATCAAACTGAATAGTGGTGACCTGGATATTGATGCAAGTCTTGAACGTCTCAATATTATACAAAAAGCTGTAGCCCAGCTTAAAGAATTGAGCGGTTCTATAATGCTGGGTGAAGTTGCCCAGCCGGCCCTTGAAATTCAGAGGGCTATCCCCATTCAACATGTTGTAACCAAGCCTACTAAAACAGGATGGAATATGAATCCAGAAAGCATGCAGGCAGTAGAAATCGAATCCCACGAACTCGAAAGTCTGGTCCAACCAAGAACCACTGAAGAGTTGTTCTATGAAAGTATCCAGAAAGAAATTGATGTACATGGACTTCGCAGTATAATCAAGGAAGCGAAAGAGATGCGGGAATCAATGTATGCACAGCGAAAGACTCTGGAAGATATTTGATCATGGACCTTACCCGACTACTTGAAGATGTAAAAACGGGCAACATTGATATTGACGAAGCTGTAAAACAGATACGTATCAATAACCTCCATACCCTTGAAAATGTCGCCTGTATCGACCCTCACCGCGCAAGACGTACCGGAATTCCTGAAGCTGTTTACGCTCCCGGTAAAACTATTGATGACCTGGTTGGTATTGCCTTATCCCATCTTGAGCATGAATCAACGGTTATTATTACCAGGGTCTCGGATGAACAGCTTGAAGCGTTAAAACAAAAACATCCAGTGGAATGGAACCGGCATGCGAGGATTGCAATACTGCGCAAAGGCGGTTCACATGTTGAATCAACCGGGGGGGTAATCGGTATCATCACTGCAGGAACGGTTGATATTCCTGTTGCAGAAGAGGCTAAGGTCATAGCACAGGAGATGGGTGTGACAGTGCATACCATTTATGATGTGGGTGCTGCCGGCATTCACAGGCTGTTCCCTGGTCTGGCAGAAATGGTGGAGAAGGGGGTTGACGCCATAGTGGTGGCCGCTGGCCGGGAAGGTACTCTCCCCACCATTGTATCAGGACTGGTGGATGTGCCGGTGATAGGAGTGCCGGTCTCATCCGGATACGGGGCCGGAGGTGGCGGGAAGGCAGCGTTGCATACCATGCTTCAGTCATGCTCTGTGCTGAGCGTGGTAAATATTGATGCCGGGTTCGTGGCTGGAGCGTTTGCTGCTCGGATTGCCAATATGCTCGCTATGGCAAGACGGAAAGAGTGATTATTACATTTCTTAAAAAAAGAATGCCAAAAAGGTAGTTGATAGCTCAATCTGCCTATTTGACCGTATTCTCCCTATTTGACCTCATCGTAACCGATCTCATCTTTGGTAAGATAACATGCCGGGTCATCAGCCCATACATTATCATAGATGGCCTCTGCCCGGACCCTGAAGTTGCCATTGCATATCTCCAGCCATTTACATTTGGCACATCTATCTGCATTTGCCTTTATCAGATTTTTACGGTCCTTGAGACCGGCCATGAGCTTATCACTGGTATCCATCCATATCTCACTGAAAGGCCTTTCCTTTACATTACCAAAAGAATAATGCCTCCAGAACTGGTCAGCGTGTACAGAACCGTCCCATGATACGCAGCCGATACCGATACCGGATGAATTACCCTGGTTCATCATAAGCAGTTCATAGACTTCGGCAGCGCGCTCCGGGTCTTCTTCCAGCAACCGGAAATAAACATAAGGCCCGTCACAGTGGTTGTCCACGGTAAGTACTTCCATAGGGAAACCTTTGTCATGCATCTCCTTTGTCTTATCCATGATAAGGTCCACTACACGGCGGCTCTCTTCATGGCTCAGGTCTTCTTCCACCATTTTTGAACCGCGTCCTGCATAGACCAGATGGTAGAAACAGACCCTTGGAATACCTTCCTCATACAACAGGTCGAAGATGGCAGGTATGTCCTGAGCGTTTTTCTTGTTAATGGTAAATCTAAGACCGACCTTGATACCTTCCGCCTTACAGTTGCGCATACCCTGCAATGCTGCATCAAAAGCACCAGGCATACCCCTGAACTTATCATTGGTCTCCCTCATACCGTCCAGTGATACACCTACATACGATAGTCCGATGTCCTTCAAGACCCTGGCCATCTTCTCATCGATCAATGTACCATTCGTGGAGATAACGGCACGCATTCCCTTATCCCTTGCATACATGGCGAGTTCAGGAAGGTCTTTTCGCATGGTGGGTTCACCACCTGAGAACAGTATCACCGGCGCACCGAACTGGGCAAGGTCGTCTATCAGTTCCTTGCCCTGCTGGGTGGTCAGTTCATCTTTATATTCAATATCCCTTGACTGGGCATAGCAGTGCACGCAATGCAGATTGCAGCGACGTCCCATATTCCAGACCACTACAGGTTTTTTATCCTTTGAGAACTGCAACAAGTGAGATGGAAGTTTGCCTGATTCCCGCCCGTACCTCAGGGCATCGGATGGTTCAACGGTCCCGCAGTAAAGTTTTGAAATGCCTATCATCTTTATTACACCATTCGTTATTTAATCAATATTGTAATTCATGTTCACCAAAAGCATCTGCCTCTCTTCATCAAGCGTGATCTCGATGGAAGATGCATTGGAATCCAGGTATTTTTCCACATGGAAGGTGACACCTTTCTCGATATACTTAACATCCCTGGCAATTTCCTTTTCCACGGTTGCAATGCCAAGTTGCTGGCAGCAGCCGCCGCCAGTTATGGATAAGCGTACAGCAGGTGATTGTTCCTTCTCCAGTTCAGCCCTTATGAACTCAATGGCCTTATCATCTACAATGAGTTTAGTCATATTGAATACCGAATTCTTTTTTCATAGTACATAAAGTATAACTTTTTTAGTTCAACTTTGTTGGACACCCTGGACAAACTCCAAAGTCTCACGTTAACCCGGCACAAAGAAGAATTTTCTTGTTTCCTCTATCAATGCTTTGAATGTATATTCATTTGAAATAATAGTAACTGGAATTTTATATATATTTAATGTATTGGAAGTTGGATGTCCGATGGCAGCCACAACGATACCCTCATCATTCAATTTCCTGATAACCTCATCCTTAAACCCTATCTGTGATGCCATCCCAAGGAAATTCCGGACCATCATTGAACTGGTAAATACCACAGCATCAACCGTTTTATCCAGAATTGCCTGTATCAGTGCTTCCTGTGCACTCCCCCTTACAGGGCTGGTAATCTCATAGACCTGTGTTTCAAAAACATCGGCACCGGCAGCCTTTAAACCTTCCACCAGTACAGGTGCACCATGGGAACTCCTGGCAATGTCAACCACTTTCCCGTACACATTATTTCTGATGGCTTCAACCAACCCTTCCGAACTGTACGACTCTGGCATGAACGATATCAAAATCCCCTGCTCCAGAGCTGCTTCCCTGGTCTTGGGACCGATAGCAATAGTGGTAAGTCGGTTCAATGCAGCGATAAAAGCATCCCGGTCAGGCACCTTATCCAGCGTATGGTCTATGCCGTTTGCACTGGTAAAAATTACAATATCCGACTGTCCGGCCAGTATCCGGGACACAAACCCGTTAAAATACTCATCCCTCTTATCCAGTATCGCTATCATGGGAGCAGATATAACATCAAATCCGGCCTGCTGGCATACCTGGATGGAATCCTGTTCGTAGCGGACGGGCCGCATTATGGCAACCGTAGGTCTGGTGTCGATGTTGATGTGAGTGCTGGCATCGGAACTGAAAGAGGTACTGGCCATAATTCCCAACAAAACTACCTGAGTTCACCCAGTTCATCATGCAGGGTGACCACGCCACCTATTATGGTAATGGCCGGAGCCTTGACGCCTCTTTCCTCTGCCAGTTTGACAATGTTTTCCAGCGTACCTACTGTGGTCCTCTGGTCGGGCCGGGTTCCCCGCTCGATAAGTGCCACCGGGGTTGCAGGGTCTTTGCCATACTTCATCAGTTCATTCACGTTTCTGGGCAGCATGCTGACTCCCATCAGGATGACTATGGTTCCGCTGAACTTTGCCAGTGCGTCCCAGTCAAGGGCCGAATCTTCCTTTGTGGGGTCTTCATGCCCTGTGATAAATGTCACCATACTGGCATGGTCCCTGTGGGTAACAGGTATGCCTGCATAGGCCGGTGCCGCAATTGCAGATGTGATGCCGGGCACGATTTCAACTTCTATGCCATCTCGTACCAGCACCTGCGCTTCCTCGCCGCCACGTCCGAATACATAGGGGTCGCCGCCTTTCAACCTGACCACCATCTTTCCCTCTTTAGCTTTATCCACCAGTACCTGGTTGATCTGCTCCTGTTTGAGAGTGTGGCTGCCTGCATATTTGCCGGCATCTATCTTTTCCGCGTTTTTTGGCATGCTGGCCAGGATCTGCTCTCCGGGAAGCTGGTCATATACTATGACCTCGGCCTCGTCTATGAGCCTGCGTGCTTTTAGCGTGAGCAGTTCCGGGTCACCCGGACCGCTGCCTACAAGGTATACCTTACCCAGTTTTTTGCTGTTCATATGTTAGTCTCCGATGTATGCACTCATGAATTGAACTCAATTGAATTTCCGACCATTTGATAACATTTCTACCGCCTCACTGACCAGTTCGGCGCCTCCCTGCTCAACAATTTGATGACCCAACCGTTTTGCTTCTTCCTCACACCTATCAAGAGGCACAACCTCGTCCACTTTGACAAACCTGTCGCCTTCCAGTGACAGCACCTCAGCCCGTATCCTCATACCACTGCCCACCCTGGTAGCAAAAGCGGCAATAGGCACCAGACAGCCCCCCCCAAGGATTCCAATTACAATACGCTCAAGCCGGGTCTCAAGATTCGTGGGAGGATGGTCCAGCAGCGATACGGCTTTGTGGCCTTCAGTATCCTTTGGCGTCACCACCACAATGGTCCCCTGGTTGGCGGACGGGCAGAAATTATCAGGGTCAAGCTGCACCACGTCCAGTTCCCAGCCCATACGCTGCAGTCCGGCCTCTGCCAGCAGGATACCATCATACTGACCTTCCTCAAGTTTTCGGCGGCGGGTATTGATATTACCCCGCAGGTCCTGAATATTCAGGTCGGGCCTGTATCTAAGAAGCTGGGCGCGCCTGCGCATACTTGTGGTGCCGATGATAGCCCCTTCAGGCAGTTCATCCAGCGTGGAACCGTCGTTCGTCAGCAACACATCCAGGGGCGAATCACGTTCCAGTACGGCAGCGATGGCCAGTTTATCAGGTCGCTCCGTGGGGATGTCCTTCATGCTGTGGACCGCGATATCGATCTCGCCTTCCAGCATCCTGTCATCCAGTTCGCGCACGAATGCACCCACTCCCGGCACCTCGTGCAGGGGGCGGTCAGTGAAGGCATCACCGCTTGTCTTTATGATCTTGCGCCTGGTATCAAATCCGCGCTCCTTTAGCATAGCAGCTACCTTGTCTGCCTGCGCCAGGGCCAGGGCACTTCCCCGTGTACCGATTATCATTGCTCAGGGCCTCAGGTTCTCTTCATATGCCTTGAGGGTGGCATCAATATCTTCATCAGTATGTGCAGCGGACAGGAAATTGGTCTCGAACTGCGACGGTGGCAGGAACACGCCGCTATCGAGCATCCTGTGGAAGAAATTAAAGTAACCTTCCTTATCACAGTTCAAAGCTTCCTGGTAATTGGCAGGCATCTCGCCAAAGAACACCTTGAACATAGAACCTACACCGCTGACATTGTAGTCCAGTCCCAGGTCGTTCACGGTATCCCGCAACATGGCGCGCAGGCCGTCTGATTTCTGGTTCACCTTTTCGTGTACCTTCTCTTTTTCAAGCACGTCAAGAGTGGCAAGTGAAGCTGCCAGTGACAATGGGTGTCCGTTAAAGGTCCCTGCCTGATACACTTTACCGGCAGGTGATATGTGTTGCATAATATCACGGCGACCGCCTATCACACCAATCGGAAGACCACCTCCCACTATCTTGCCCAGTGTGGTCAGGTCGGGTGAAACATTGTAATATTCCTGTGCACCTCCCATGGCAAGCCTGAACCCCGTTATCACTTCATCAAAGATGAGCAGGACATCATTCTCTTTCGTTACTTTCCTTACCTGTTCCAGATAACCTTCTTCAGGAAGGATCGGGCCGATATTACCCATGACAGGTTCCATGATGAGGGCTGCCACCTCGCCATTATATCCATCTATGGCTTCAACAATGGCATCAATATCATTGTATGGGACCTGCAGGGTATGCTTCGTGAAGTCCCTGGGAACACCCAGAGAATCCGGTGCACCCTGCGTGGTCGCACCGCTCCCTGCCTTTACCAGGACCGCATCATGGGCTCCATGGAACCCGCCCTCTATCTTGATGATCTTGTTCTTGCCCGTATAACCCCTGGCTGCCCGGATAGCTCCCATAGTGGCCTCAGTACCGGTCGACACGAACCTGACCATATCGATACTGAAATAATTGTCACAGATACGTTCTGCAAGTTTCACTTCCATTTCGGTAGGCGTCCCGTAGAGCCAGCCCTGGTCCAACTGGGCACGGATGGCTTCCTTGATAGCCGGATGGTTGTGTCCCAGCATAAGTGGCCCGTATCCCAGACAATAATCGATGTACGTATTACCGTCAACATCAGTGAGTTTTGAGCCGTCGGCACTTTTTGTGTAGAACGGGTACGGGTTTATTGCCCTTACCGGGCTGCTTACTCCGCCGGGGAGCAGGTCCTTTGCTTTGCTGAACAATTGTTTCGATTTTTCGCGCTTCATATGAAATACCACAGGAATGTAGATAACCAAATATTTTTTCTATTGATTCTTTTACAGAACTATGCTCCTAAAATGATAGTTTATACATATATTATATTCGCAGAATACATTCCAAATCTTTTTCATCGATTTGTTGTACAGATTAATCTCGTACTACTGGCAGGATTATGAATATTGTCACGCTCATTTCTCTACTAATTTTCGGTAATACCTGTCCTTTTCACTAAAGATACATCCGCAATAAGGTTGGCGGTACAGTTCCAGGTCCCTGCACAGCTGGTAGGTTTCCTTATACCCGGGACGGTAATCCCGGTAAAAAAAATCCACCCCGTATTCTGATGCAAGACCCTCGCCGATATCTTTTATCATCTCATGTTTCTGGTAAGGGGAAATGAGCAAGGTAGACGTGTACACAGGAATGCCCATGTCAGATGCCTGTCTGGCTGCTGCCTCCAGCCTGAGGGTGTAGCAGAGGTGGCACCTGTCTTCCACTTCAAACGCCTGTTTTATAAATTCTTCAAGCATGTACTCATCACGGTACACCACATCCAGTTTCACGACCTCAGCATACTGCTGCAGTGTCTCCAGCCGGCGACGGTACTCGGTGAATGGATGGATGTTGGGATTATAGAAATAGCCTACCGGCTCGAAACCTTCGTCCCGCAGTGCCCGTACCGTATAGGTGGCGCAGGGGGCACAGCATATGTGGAGCAGCATTTCCATGTTCAGTTCACCAACGTTAATATTCATTGGAACCGAATTATATACTATTGTATTGTGGGCAATATTGCATTATGGCCATTATTGGGGAATGTCTTAAGAGAATTTCTATTAACCACCCTATACTAACAAACTATTTATAATAGTTTAAATATATTGCAAATATATTTCATTATATGTCCTAGCTAATCGATTTTTCACTCTGTGAAGAATATAAACGGCTCGAAAGTCTCTGAGATAGAATCACTTATAGACTGAAAACCATTTCGTCCAATAATTGACGAAATGTGCAACAATAAAACAGATTAGTTTCCCAAAAAAGATACCTGATCGTTCCCCACAGTGAAGGACTTTAAAGAAAGGATAGCAAAGACTGGAAAATACTCTATTATATGGGATGAATTGCAGAGACAGTTTGACATAAAAGTCCTGATAATTAAGAAAGGGATGATTCAAGATGCAATTTTCATCCAATCTGAACCAGGACATGCCAGGGCAGAAACATCGCATGATAATGAAGTAAAAAAACGAAGGAGTAAAGATGGTACTTGGTCTAAGAAAGGAAGTAAATCGTATTTTGAATACAAGTTACACACCATAATTGATGTGGATTTTGAATTGATTAGAAGAATCAAAACAACAACAGCATCTGTTCATGATAGTCAGGTTAACTTATCAATGGAAGGTGAAGTGGCTTATAGGGACTAAGGTTACTTTGGAGTGAAACCAAAAGGGTATGGTGCACCTATGCAAAGAGGGGTGAGGGGACATCCCATAAGCATTAGAGATGTACTCAGGAATAAATGAATCAATCACACAAGGGCAAAATGTGAAAGAGTTTATGCAGTCATGAAAACTGTGTTCGTGTCTGGAAATGTAAAAGTAACAACTTTGGCAAGAAAGAATGTCAAAATGCTGTTTATTGCATTCGATTATAATTTGTATCAATTGCGTTCACTAAGCAAGAAAGGTGTCATACAATGATGGGCGATAGCTATCATTAAATTTTGAGAATATTGAGAAAATATGAGGTCAGATAGGCCTAAAATGGATTGGTGAGGGGGGAAATAGTGTCAAATAAAGGCATTTATAATATGTCGGAGGAAAATTTGATGTTAAAAGGAATTCTCATTAGTTAATTAGTAAATGGGATCTTTAGGACCCATTGTATGTGGGAATGTTTTGGAGGGCCCTAAGGATAATACTATGATTTGTTGAGAAATCTATATATACTCATCCTTGACA